>JAZNYN010000069.1:0-7087 GCA_045594405.1 Anaeroplasma sp. | reverse complement strand
TGGAAGATTGCAATACCAATTATGAAGCACATATTTATGAGTAATGAGAAGGCATCACTTCCTATGCTGTATGCTATTGATAAGGAATCTAGCAACAGAAAGTGGTATGCTCCAGGTGGCATTGCTCAAGCATGGGGCTTCCCTAAATTAAGAGGGATAAGAAAGGATCTATTCGATTTAGAGGGATTAGAGCCAATCTTTGAACAAATAGAAAATATAGACAAAAGGATAGGTGAAAAGTATGGGATTTAGAGCGGTTGATCATAGTGTTACTGTAATCGCATTTGAAAAACACGGAAAGAAATATGCCATGACTTGTGCATGGGCTATGATGGTTGATTATGATAAGCTTGTCTGTTTAATTGGTTCTCAAAGTGTAACAGGTAAGAATATTTCTAAAAACGACTTTATTGGTGTAAGTGCGCTTAATAAGAAGCAAAAGGATATTGCTGAAAGACTTGGTGATATTCACTCAGACGAAGCTGATAAGCTTAAGGACTTAGAGGTTGAATACAACGATACAGCCATAGTTATCAAAAGAGCATCTCGTCAAATGATTTGTCGTGTAATCGATATACTTCATCTTCCAGGAATAGAAGAGGATAATTTAGTATATCTTCAAATCGTCGAATCAGAGGAATACAACGAAAACTTCCTACATATGAGTGAAATGTAATGTATACTATAGATATACATTATGATGGTGCATCACGTGCATCTGCAGCTTATGATTTAGAACAAGCAATCACTATTGCAAGACGTGATAAGGATAAGCTTTTATGTCTTATTGTAGGAAGGGGTAAAGGTGGAACGCATAAGATTAAGACTAACACAATTGAAATTCTAACTGAGTATAAATCTAAGAATAAGGTGAAGGATTTTATTGTTGGAAGTGATTTAGATAGGTTTTCTAGTGCTTTTATAAATTTTAAGCATCGTGATAGAATTCCTTTACAAGCAATCCTTGAAAGAAACCCAGGTAAAATATATGTAGTTTTATAAGCAAACAAAGTGGTATACATAGTATACCGCTTTTATTTTTGCATTAAATTTGTTATTTTCAAAAACAACCGTATAAAATGCTAAAAATTAGTAATATTTAATCTAAAATGAAATAAAATTATAACGTTATTTTGTTTTGTTTTTATATAATTCTATTTTTTACAAAAAAGTTGAAATTTTATTCTAAATTTCTCTTGACTTTATGTATTTCGGTGCTATAATAGGAAGCATATATAATATTTTTTGCCTATATATATAATAGGTATAAAAGCTAAAGGGAGGCGAATATCTTGCGTAAGCATACTTTATCAGTTTTAGTTAATAACCACATGGGTGTATTATCTAGAGTATCTGGCTTATTCTCAAGACGAGGCTATAGTATTGATAGCTTATCAGTAGGTATGACTGAGGATAAGGATATATCAAGAATGACGATTGTGGTTGAATGCGAGGATGATATTTTTGAACAGATTAAAAATCAATTAAGTAAATTAGTAGATGTTGTTGGTATTTATGAGTTCGATGATGGAATCTTAGTTAAAAGAGAACTTGCGATGGTCAAGATTAATGCACCTGAGGAAAAGCGTAGTCAAATATTAGAAATCGTTAATATCTTTAGAGCTAAGGTTATAGATGTAAATGATTATTCTATGATTATTGAGACTACCGGAGATATGGAAAAGGTTTCGGCATTAGTTAAGATGCTTGAGCATTTCGGTATTAAAGAAGTAATACGAACAGGTATTGCTGCACTTGCCAGAGGAAATGTAGAATTAAAAAATATTGAAAATTAGGGGGATTAGGAAAATGGCAGATGTAATGATGTATTATCAAAAGGATTGTGATTTAAATTTATTAAAGAGTAAGAAGGTAGCCATCGTGGGCTTTGGTTCTCAAGGTCATGCTCATGCGATGAATCTTCATGATTCAGGCGTAGATGTTACTGTTGCTTTATATGAAGGCTCAAAATCTTGGGCTAAGGCTGAAAAGGCTGGCTTAAAGGTTATGCTTACAAAGGATGCTGTTAAGGCATGTGATGTAATTATGATTTTAGTTAACGATGAAAAGCAAGCTAAGCTATATAAGGAGGATGTAGAACCTTATTTAGAGACTGGTAAGACTTTAGCGTTCGCACACGGCTTTAATATTCACTTTAAGCAAATCGTTGTACCTAAGGATGTAAATGTAATTATGATTGCACCTAAGGGTCCTGGTCATACAGTTCGTAGTCAATTTAAAGAAGGTAAGGGTGTTCCTTGTTTAATTGCTGTACATCAAGATGCTACAGGTAATGCAAAGGATATCGCACTTGCTTATTCTTTAGGTATTGGTGGAGCTCGTGCTGGTGTATTAGAAACTACATTCCGTCAAGAAACTGAAACTGACCTATTTGGTGAGCAAGCAGTATTATGTGGTGGTGTTTGTCAATTAATGCAATATGGCTTTGAAACATTAGTTGAAGCTGGTTATGCTCCTGAAAATGCATATTTTGAATGTATCCATGAAATGAAGCTAATTATTGACTTAATTAATAAGGGTGGCTTTGCTGCAATGCGTTATTCAATTTCAGATACAGCAGAATATGGTGATTATGTTTCTGGTCCTAGAGTAATTACTCCAGAGGTTAAGGAAAATATGAAGGGTGTATTAAAGGATATCCAAAATGGTACATTTGCTAAGAATTGGATTCTAGAAAACCAAGCAAATCGTCCTTACTTTAACGCTGAGCGTCAAATTCATGCTGACCATGAGCTAGAGGTAGTTGGTAAGAAGCTACGTAAGCTAATGGCTTGGTCTGATGATGCTAAGCTTGATGATGTAGACTAATTTAGGATTATTAGGAGAGCTTATGAGAAAAATATCAATATTGGATTCAACGCTTAGAGATGGAGCTCAAGCGGAGGGTATTAGCTATTCTGTATCTGATAAGATTAAGATAGCTTTAGCCTTAGATGAATTAGGTATTGATTATATTGAAGCAGGAAACCCTGGTTCAAACCAAAAGGATCTAGACTTTTTTAAAGAGGCTGCTAGCTTAGAGTTTAAAAATTCAAAGCTGGTGGCCTTTGGTAGTACTAGAAGATGTAATATTAAGGTTGAAGATGATCCTAATGTTAAGGCATTGCTCGATGCTAAGACAAAGGCAATTTGTGTTTTTGGTAAGTCCTGGGATTTTCATGTAGAGAATATTATCAATACTACTTTAGATGAAAATTTAAATATGATTTATGATACTATTTCATATTTGACTGCTAAGGGCATCGAGGTATTTTACGATGCTGAGCATTATTTTGATGGCTTCAAGGCAAATAAGGAATATGCTTTAGAAACTGTTAAGAAGGCAGAAGAGGCTGGAGCTAAATGTATTGTACTATGTGATACAAATGGTGGAATGTTTCCAGATGAGCTAGCTTTTATTGTTGATGAAACAAAAAAACATATTAATGTTGAGCTTGGTATTCATACACATAATGATTGTGGTATGGCAGTAGCTAATTCAATTATCGCAGTTCAAAATGGTGTTAAGCAAATACAAGGTACCTTCTTAGGGTATGGTGAAAGATGTGGTAATGCTAATCTTTCTGCTATTATAGCAAACCTACAAATTAAACGTGGATATGAATGTCTACCTTCAGATTGTCTAGGTAAATTAACGCTAACTGCTAAGATGATTGCTGAAATATCAAATTTGAATTTAGATAACAATTTACCATTCGTTGGTAAATCAGCGTTCTCTCATAAAGCAGGTATGCATATTGATGGTGTCTATAAAAACTCAAAATCATTTGAGCATGTAGACCCTGAGCTTGTTGGAAATGAAAGAAGATTCTTAATTAGTGAGGTGGCTGGAAAATCAACAGTTTTAGCAAAGATTAAAAAGCTATATCCAGATGTTGAAAAAAATAATCCAGTGCTAAATGATATCATTAACACTATTAAGAATTTAGAATATGGGGGTTATCAGTTCGAAGGTGCAGATGCATCATTTGAGCTAATAGTACATAAGGCCTTCAATAATTTTGTTCCTCGCTTTAATGTTGAGAACTTTAAGATTATTGGTGAGTCACCTGCAAAGGAAAATGAAACAGCATCTGCTTTGATTAAGGTTAAGGTTGATGGTGTAGAGGAAATCACTGGTGCTAATGGAGAGGGTCCAGTTGATGCCTTAAATAATGCATTAAGAAAGGCTATTGGACACTTTTATCCAATTCTTAATGAGGTACACCTTGCAGAATATAAGGTAAGAATTTTAGATGGTAAGGAGTCAGCTACTAAGGCTATGACTCGTGTAATAATTGAATCAACAGATGGTAAGTCTAGCTGGTCAACTGTTGGAGTATCTAGAGATATTATCGCAGCCAGCTTTAAAGCATTAATTGATTCTATCGATTATAAGTTATTTAAGGAGAGATTGTAATTATGGGAATGACAATGACACAAAAGATATTGGCTCAGCATGCTGGTCTTGATAAGGTAGTAGCTGGTCAATTAATTGAGGCTAATTTAGATTTAGTATTTGGTAATGATATTACATCACCAGTAGCTATTAAGGAATTTGAAAAGCTAGGTATTAAGGATGTATTTGATAAGAATAAGGTAGCAATTATTCCAGATCACTTCACACCTAATAAGGATATTAAATCTGCTGAGCAATGTAAGTTTATTAGAAAGTTTGCCCAAGAGAAGGAATTAGTTAATTTCTTCGAGGTTGGTCAAATGGGTATTGAGCATGCATTAATTCCTGAAAAGGGCTTAGTTGTTGCAGGTGATGTTGTAATTGGTGCAGATTCACATACCTGTACATATGGTGCATTAGGTGCATTTGCAACAGGTGTTGGTTCAACTGATATGGCTTGTGGTATGGCAACTGGTAAGGCATGGTTTAAGGTTCCAGCAGCAATTAAGTTTAATTTAGTTGGTAAGCCAACAAAGTACGTTAGTGGTAAGGACGTAATCCTACACATTATCGGTATGATTGGTGTAGATGGTGCTTTATATAAATCAATGGAATTTAGTGGTGAAGGCTTAAAGAACTTAAGCATGGATTCTCGTTTATCAATGGCTAATATGGCAATTGAGGCCGGTGCTAAAAATGGTATCTTCGCTGTAGATGAAGAGACTATTAAGTATTGTAAGGAGCACTCAAAGAAGGAGCCTGTAAAGTTTGAGGCAGACCCTGATGCTGAATATGAAAAAGAATACACAATTGATTTATCAAAGGTTAGACCAACAGTTGCATTCCCGCATCTACCTGAAAACACAAAGACTGTTGATGAAATCGGTGCTAAAGAGGTTAAGATTGATCAAGTAGTTATTGGTTCTTGTACAAATGGTAGAATTGAGGATTTACGTACTGCTCGTGATATCTTAAAGGGTAAGAAGGTAGCTAAGGGTGTTAGATGTATTATTATTCCTGGCACTCAAAAGATTTATCTTCAAGCAATCGTTGAAGGTATCGCAACTGATTTAGTTGAGGCAGGCTGTGCATTCTCAACTCCAACATGTGGTCCATGCTTAGGTGGTCATATGGGTATTTTAGCAGCAGGTGAAAGATGTGTTTCAACTACTAACCGTAACTTCGTAGGTCGTATGGGTCATGTTGATTCAGAGGTATATCTTGCATCTCCAGCAACTGCAGCAGCATCTGCAATTACTGGTTATATTACAAATCCTGAAACAGTGGAGGAAAACTAATTATGAACGCTAAGGGAACAGTTTTACGTTATGGTAATGACATCGATACAGATGTAATCATTCCAGCTAGATATTTAAATACTTCAGATCCTAAGGAGCTTGCTCAACACTGTATGGAGGATTCTAAAGAGGATATTAATGCAGGTAAGGAGCCATTTGCAAAAAGAGTTAAGGTAGGTGACATTATTGTTGCTGATAAGAATTTTGGCTGTGGTTCATCTCGTGAGCATGCGCCTCTTGCTATTAAGACTGCTGGTGTTTCTTGTGTTATCGCAAAAACATTTGCTCGTATTTTCTATCGTAACTCTATTAACATTGGTCTTCCTATTATGGAGTGTCCAGAGGCAGTAGAAAATATTAAAGACGGTGATATTGTATCTGTTGATTTTGATAGTGGTGTAATCACTAATGAATCAACTGGTAAAAAGTTTAAGGCAGCGCCATTCCCTGAATTTATGCAAAAGATTATTCAAAATGGTGGTTTAGTAAATAAGATTAAGGCAGGTAACTAATTATGAATTATAAAATAGTAACACTTCCTGGTGATGGTATTGGACCAGATATTGTAAGAGAAGCTTGTAAGGTATTAGACAAGGTTGGCAAGCTATATAATCATAATTTTGAAATTATTGAAAAGCTTATGGGTGGTTGTGCAATCGACCAAGCTGGTACATCACTTCCACAGGATACTATTGATGCTTGCTTAGCATCAGATGCTGTATTATTAGGTGCAGTTGGTGGACCTAAGTGGGATAACCTTCCTAATGGTGATAGACCAGAAAAAGGCTTACTTGGTATTCGTGGGGCATTAAAGCTATTTGCAAACCTACGTCCTGCAGTTTTATATAAGCCACTTAGATTTGCATCACCTTTAAAGGAATCTGTTATTGGTGATTCACTTGATATTTTAATTGTTCGTGAATTAACTGGTGGCATGTATTTTGGTGAGAAGGCTAATTCTCCTAAATATAATCCAGAAGACCCAATGTGCTGGGCATCAGATTGTGAAAAATATTATGTTTATGAAATTGAAAGAATTATTCGTGTCGGTATGGATGCCGCTATGAAGAGAAATAAAAAGGTATGCTTAGTTGATAAGGCTAATGTATTAGAATCTTCTCGTTTATGGAGAAGAGTAATGGAGCGTATTGCTCCAGAATATCCAGAGGTAGAGGTTACTTATCAATATGTTGATAATGCTGCAATGCAGCTAATTGGTAACCCTCGTCAATTTGATGTTATTATTACATCAAACATTTTTGGTGATATTTTATCTGATGAAGCATCAAAAATTACAGGCTCTATTGGTATGCTAGCTTCTGCATCATTAGGCTCTGGTTCATTAGGCTTATATGAGCCTATTCATGGTTCTGCACCTGATATTGCAGGA
>JAZNYN010000068.1:0-4162 GCA_045594405.1 Anaeroplasma sp. | reverse complement strand
AATACTACCTATATATTCATGCAATATAGTAATGTGGTGTGCTTTAATCTTTTGTTATGTAGAAATAAAAAAATCTAGATTTTGTAGATTCTTAGCTTATTATTTATTTTAGTTTGGTATACTTTCAACATTAGTAGGAATGTTTGCGAATGTTAATTTTATTAGAGAGCCTTCGCTTAAGAATTTTGATGTAACTAAGGGAATTATTTTTCATGCTACATTATTACTTAATGTAGTATTAATTTCTAGATATGGCTATATCAAAATTAAACTTGGAAGAAATATGTTTAACATTGCTATATCTATAGTAATGATGCTAGTTATTGGTCTTTATTGTAATTTGGTTTTTACTGTAATAGACTCAAAGGATTTAGCATATGAGGTTAACTCCATGTTTTTGATCCATTCTCCATTTGACGGAGTTTCGTTTTTAACTTATCCATTAATTGCATCAATAGCTTTAGTATTCTATTTTGTAGTATTTATTATTTAAAAGCTATTTGCATACAAAAACGGTCAACGTTGGTTTAATAGAATAAAAACGACAAAAAATAATGTTTCAAATAATGAAATCTGACAATAACATGTCAGATTTTTATACTTTTCATTCAAAAACTGTTATGAAATCGTTTTATATATAAAAAAGAAAGAATTATAGTAATAAAATTTCTTGAAGGTGTAAAAAATTGTGTTATAATATATTTTGGTAGTAAATGTATAAAATACTTTTATACATAGATAAAGATGACTCCACATCTCTAAAAAGGAGATGTAGATGCTTATAGCTTTGCTCCTCTGGCATCTATGATGTATTTGAGGAGTAAACAACTATTTAAAATTAAAAGGAGATATTAAAATGAAGAAGACTAAAGTTGTTTGTACAATTGGTCCTGCATCTGAACAAAAAGATTGCTTAGAAAAGTTAATTGGTACTGCAGGCATGAACGTTATGCGTATGAATTTCTCTCATGGTGATTATGAAGAGCAAGGCTTCCGTATTAAGAACGTTAAAGCTTTAAATGAAGAAATGAACTGGAACGTAGGTATGTGCTTAGATACAAAGGGTCCAGAAATTAGAACAGGTTATTTAGAAAATGATGAACCAGTTATGTTACACAAGGGTGACATCATCCGTATTACTATGGATTATTCATTCTTAGGAAATGCTCAAAAGGTAGCTATTTCTTATGCTGGTTTATATGATGATATTTCTGTTGGTGGTAGAATCTTAATTGAAGATGGTAACTTAACATTAGTTGTTATCGAAAAGGATGAAGCTAACAAGGAATTAGTTTGTGAGGCTCAAAACGACCGCAAGCTTAAGAATAAGAGAAACTGTAATGTTCCTGGCGTAATCTTAAATATGCCATACATTTCACCAAAGGACAAGGCTGATATGGAATTCGCATGTGATCAAGGCTTAGACTTCATCGCTGCTTCATTCGTACGTCGTGCTGACGATATCCGTCAAATCCGTGAAATCCTAGCTGCAAAGGGTAATACACATGTTAAGATTATTTCTAAGATTGAAAATCAAGAAGGTGTTTCTAACATGGAAGAAATCGTTAAGTTATCTGACGGTGTAATGGTTGCTCGTGGTGACTTAGGTGTTGACGTTGATGCATGGGATTTACCAGCTATCCAAAAGGAAATGATTTATTTAGCTCAATCTCAAGGTAAGATCGTTGTATGTGCTACACAAATGTTAGACTCTATGCAACAAAATCCAAGACCTACTCGTGCAGAAGTTTCTGACTGCCACAATGCAGTATTAGATGGTACAGGTGCTACAATGCTATCTGGTGAATCTGCTCAAGGTGATTATCCATTCGAAGCTGTTTCTTATATGGCTAAGATTGATGAAAGAGCTGAAGATGATATCGATCACAAGTTAATGATCGAAAACGTAGTATACGGTAAGGAAGAAAAGAATGAATGTGACGCTATAGGTTTAGCTGCTGCTACATTAGCTGCAACATTTGAAATTCCTGCAATCGTTGCTCAAGGTGATGTTGAATTCGCATTAGCATTATCTCAATATCGTCCTGCTTCTGATATCTTCTTCGCATGTGAAACAAGAGATGACTGCCGTACTTTAGCAATCGTTTGGGGTATCCAAGCAATTTGCGGTACAATCGAAGATGCTCAAGCTGCTGCTATCAAGGCTTTAAATATTGAAGCTGGTGAAAAGCTAGTTAAGGTAACTGCAACAACTTTAGAATTAGTTGACGTTGAATAATTAATTTAGTAAATAAGGTGGACTAGCAATGGTCCACCAAATTTTTACAAAAAGGAGATTATATGAAATATTTAATTGTTTCAGATATCCATGGAGATTTTCATTCTGCAGATATTATTATTAATAAGTTTAATGAGCTAAAATGTGATAATATCATTTGTCTAGGAGATGTTTTATATCATGGTCCAAGAAATGATTTACCTAATGGCTATGCACCTAAAGAAGTAATTAAGCTTTTTAATAGGTATGCTGATAAGTTTATTTGTATAAACGGAAATTGTGATGCTGAGGTTGATCAAATGGTTTTAAACTTTAAGATTCATAAGAGTCTAGATTTAGAGCTAAATGGTATCAGCTTCCATTTAGAGCATGGCCATCACCTAGATGGATATTTTGGTCATCCACAGGCTATATTATATGGTCATACTCACGTTAAGAGAATTGAAAATCTTGATGGTATATATTATTTAAATCCAGGAAGTATATCTTTACCTAAGGATGGTTTGTTAGGTAGCTATATGGTACTTGACAACAACGAAATAACATTATTTGATATAAATGATGAAGTTTTAAACAAAATAATTTTATAAATTAAGAAAAATCACCTATATATTATAAGAGGTGATTTTTTTGTATAGAAAAAAAGAAATAATTATTATAATAGGAATTATACTTTTAACTGTCATATTTGCACTATATGATGATACATTTAAGAATAATGAGGATATAATAAATGAACATACGCCATCATACGTAACTGTTAGGCTAGAGGGTGAGGTAAAAGAAGAGTATGAAATATTAATACCGTATGGATATACATATGGCTACGTAATGAAATATGCTTCAGTATATCTTAATGATTATAGCTATTACGAGCTTCAATTAGACAAGCAAATTTTTGAGGATACAACTATTACTATATTATCAAATGATAAGAACAATAATTATAAAGAGTGTTCTGTAAACATTGCTATTAACACTGCTACATTAGACGAATTACTTACATTATATGGTATAGGAGAGGCACGTGCTAAAAAAATCATAGAATATCGAGAAAATAATAGGATAGATACATTTGAGGAATTAAAGAATATACTAGGTATATCTAATGAGGTTCTTGAAAGGATTAAGACTCAAGCAATATTGTAATGAGCTTCATTATACGCTTGTTGCAGTAATACTATTATTTTTCTCGTTTAATTATCCTATTTTTATTGCGCTATTTATTGTATATATCACCTTTATGATATATAAGAAAAAACAGCTTATATTGATGCTTACGCTTGTTTTTGTTTTTATATTATTACAGAGTATAAGCATATATAAGATAAATAAGGTATTACCCTGTGATATTAAGGTAACTGTAATAGAAGAGGATGATAATTATGTTGTTTGTCATTATAAAGGATATAAAATTCTACTATATACAAAGCAGAAGCTAGAGTGTGGCGATGTAATTGATTGTAATGTAAGCTATAGTGAATTTAAAGAAAAAGCCTATAGTGAGGATTTTGATGTAAAAGCATATTATCATTCTAAAGGGATATATCATGTTGGAAAAATAAACACATATCAGGTAATAGATAATAGGGTCAATATAAATACAATTAAGTATAAGCTTATTAAGTATTATCAAAGCAATTTAAGCAGTGAAAGCTTTATGTATTTTAAAACACTTTTTTTAGGTACAAATGATTTTAGTGATGAGCTTAAGGATGCATATTCACTATTAGGAATATCGCATATTTTAGCAATTAGTGGTCTTCATATAAATATGCTATATACTGCACTTGTATTTATATTTAGAAGGCTATTTAGAATTCACTATGATACGGTTCCTATTATTATCATAGGTATTTATGTAATAATAATTGGATTTCCAGTATCCTGCTTAAGAGCATTAATATATTTAATAATTAAATC
>JAZNYN010000067.1:0-1875 GCA_045594405.1 Anaeroplasma sp. | reverse complement strand
AGATACAATTTCTTTAAATTCTGCAGCTCTTTGAAGATATGCGGAATGATCATTTTGAAACTTCTTTTCGATTTCAGAAGCTCCACATGATGTAAATGCAAAGGTAAATAATAATATAAATAATAATCTTAATTTTTTCATACACTACCTCTTCTTAATTTATTTTTGCATTTATTTTTTTTCATAATAAGGATTAATGATATTATATGTTATAGTTGAGTTAGAATAGAAGTTTATTCTATATTTACCCGGCTCAAGTGAAAATACCATTTCCCAATCTATATAATTACCATTAATCTCTTCACCTGTGGTTTCATTTATTATTGTATTATTGTAATCATAAAATGAGTTCACACCCTTAATCACATATTCACCAGCTTCTTTTATTTCAAATTGAAAGCCTATAGGATTAAATAATGTAAATAAGAAATAATCCTCCTCAGTTGGTGTTTCTGTTAATATTGGTAAATTTTCATATTCAAGGTCGTATTTATCTGGATCATATTCATAAAGCAATGAAACAGTAAATGAATAGTCTCTTTCAAAATAGATATCAGTATCAGTACTTATTACGTAAAATACATTTTCTCCCTTTTGAATGTATTTATCAAAATAATCTGTTACCTCATAGTCACGAATATGATTTTGTTCGTATGATTGCATAGTGAATATTGAAAACACATCTCCTGTATTGGTTATTCTTACAAAGCCATCTACGTCTGAATTAATTACATATTTCTTAATGTTATATAAGCCTTCGGTTTTACCTTGGACCTCAGCACCATATTCAATAATGTTTTCATCCTTAAATGAATTAGAGTATTCAAGCTTAATTAGCTTATATTTCATACTGTCATAAGCACTACATTCAATAAAATATGTTCCTGTTTTTTCAATGATAAACGTATTTGTTAGATAGTTACCACCACCTATATTTATGTTTTTTAAAACAGTTTTATTTGAGTCATATATAGTATATGATAAATAACGAACCTTGTGAGCAAATTGATAGAAATAATCAAATTGTTCTCCATCACTAGGAATATACTCAAACGCATAAATGCCTTCTTTTAATGCTGTATAATACATTTTATTACTTCTATCGAGATTAATAGTTTGATCAATAGACACATGACTTGCACTGCTAAATTTATCTGTTACAGTAGTTCCACCTGAAGAACCACCAGAGCTAGGTTTTGATTTATATCTATCAAAATCGTAGCCACCTTCAGTATACTTCATAGTAACCTTCAAATCATAAGACTTGTAATTAAAAATTGTAGTTGCTGACATAACATAGGTCATCTTCATAGATTGCTCAAAAAATTCCATACTTAAATTAACATCAATTCCCTTAAGGGATTTAATATCATCCTCTTCGTATCCATACATTTCAGCTATTTGCTTAAGATAATCCTTAGAAAACATATAATATGCATTACCCTCAAGCTGATATGTAGTATTATAAAGTGATGTTTTAATATGTGAAAAATTGAAAGCTGTTGATGGTGAAGCATTTCCAGTGCTATTAGGATCAAATTCGTCTATCGCTGCTACGAATGTAGAATTACCAAAGGAACCATTCTTAACATTTTGACTAAATACTCTATTAGTCACATCAACATAATAAATTGTAAGGCTATTTAGATCATTACCATCACCATAAATCTCCATGTATAAAGGCTCCTTTTCTAGCTTAATAAGCATATCAACCTCTTTCGATTCTATGTGTTTTTCATTTTCATATAGCTCTACACGAAGATTAATGGTAGATACAATTTCTTTAAATTCTGCAGCTCTTTGAATATATGCGGAATGATCATTTTGAAACTTCTTTTCGATTTCAGAAGCTCCACATGATGTAAATGCAAAGGT
>JAZNYN010000066.1:0-16531 GCA_045594405.1 Anaeroplasma sp. | reverse complement strand
GTTGTAATGCTTATTTATAGTCCATTATTAACAATATCTGGCATATTATTATCATTATTACCTTTTGTTGGTGCGATAATTGTAGGTGGTAAACTGGCTTTTCATGAAAAAGAAATCAGTGATCAAAATGCTAGTTTTATGCACTTTGTAAAAGATAATTTAATTGGTTTTTCAACTGTTAAGGTATTTAAAGCTGAAAAAAAGATTAAGGGATTATTTGTTAATAAAAATGATGAATTAGAAAGCAAAAAAGCTAGTAAAACTAAAACTGTAGCATTAATGGAAATGGTTCAAACAATACTTAGTTTGGTATCACAATTTGGTGTTTTCTTTATAGGGGCTTATATTTCAATTAAGAAAGGAAGTATAACTCCATCTGTAATATTATTATTTGTTCAATTGATGAATTATATTATTAATCCTCTTATGCAAATACCATCATTATTGTCAAAGAGAATGGCTTGTAAACCTTTATTTGTTAAGATGAATGAACTAATTAAAACAGAAAGTGATAATAATCAAGGAGAGTTTATAGAAAATATCAATGAAATAGCAATTAAGAATCTAAAATTTATGTATGAGGATAAAGAAATTTTAAAAAGCGTTAGTTATAAGTTTGAAAAGAATAAATCTTATGCAATTGTTGGAACAAGTGGTTCGGGTAAAACTACATTAGTTAATTTATTGTTAGGAAAGCATAATGATTATTCAGGTGATATACATTATAACAATACAGAATTAAAAGAAATATCAATAGATTCTTTATTTGAAATATCATCATTTGTAGAACAAAATGTATTTGTTTTTGATGATTCAATTATTAACAATATTACAATGTATTCGAGTGTTGATGAAGAATTATTAAATGAAGCAATCAAGAAATCAGGTTTAGCTAAATTGATTGAAGAAAAGGGGTCAGATTATCGTTGTGGAGAAAATGGATGCAATTTAAGTGGTGGTGAAAAACAAAGAATAAGTATTGCTAGATCATTGGTTAAAAAATCACAATTATTATTATTTGATGAAGCAACTAGCGCTCTAGATAATGAAACATCTGCATCTATAACTAATAATTTATTGGCAATTGATAATACAACAAAAATAATGATTACTCATAGACTAGATGAAGAAATATTATCTAAATTTGATGAAATAATTGTTATGAAAAATGGAAGTATTGTTGAATATGGAACTTATAAAGAGTTGATGGACAATAATGCAACTTTTAAATCACTAGTTCAACTTGATTAGAATAATTGTGATATTATGTCATATTACAAGTCTAATTTGAACTTTTATAATAAAATGGATTTTGAAAAACTATAGTAAACAAATGTATAAAAGAGTATATAAGATCGCTTAAAAAGCGGTCTTTTTATGTTATAATGGAAAAATGTTTTTAAGATATGATTTATTTTGTCAAGTTTATTGCAATTTGCAAGCAACTGAAAATGAGGGTCGCTGATTATAAATTATATAATACTGATTGTCTTACAGAGGAAGAAATTAACTTGCTATTATTATATTGTCTGTTTTAATTTGGACTATGAATTTTTATTTTAAACAAATTCTCAATAACAAGCCTGTGTTGGTTGTAAATGAAAACTTATAAAAAAGGATTAATAAAGCAAATAGGGTGAATGCCTGTGGGCATATCAACATTTCAACAGTATATTTTAAGAAGGAATTTAATAATGTGGTTGATTTAATAACATATTATATGGATATACACAAAATAATGAATAGTAGTGAGTACTAACATAAAAGACAGTAAACATATATTAGATAACAATTTAATTTGTGGTCTTTTTTTAAAACAAGTATACCCTTTACTTGAAAATAGAAACATATAAATTCAACCTATTAAAACATTATCATGTGTGCTAAAATAATAAAAGATATTTGCATTCATTATTATGTGTGCTAAAATAATAAAAGATGTTTGCATTCGTTTTTGGAGGTTATCATGGCACCCGAACTTTTTGGTATTGAGCATATTCTTTATATTGTTATAACAGCTATTTTAGGTGGTGTTGGATTATTCTTTGCTTATAGATATGCTAAGTCAGATAAAACGCAGAGTATTATTTTAAAAAGCTTAGCATTAGCTTTATTTTTATCTGTAGTGATTAACAGAATATCACAGGTATTTAGATATGACACTATTAGATGGTATTGTATAATACCTGATAGTATTTGTTCTATGACAAGCTTTGTTTTGTCCTTAGCTGTGCTGTTTGGTAAGAAGGATAATGATGTTTATCATTGTACGTGGCTATTAGGCTTATTTGGTGGAATTTCGACTGTTATTTACGCCACATTTATAAATCAAGATCTATCGTTTTTCTATATACCTACAATTACAGGATTATTACATCATAGCTTTGCTGCTATAGTAGTTGTTGCGTTATTCTTGTTTAAACAAATAAATATTACATATAAAAAATGGTACTGCACATTAATATGCTTAGCTGGGTATATTTCAGTTGGCGCTTTTTTAATGAATGTGTTTGATCTAAGTGATGCTTTCCATTTAGCTGAACCACTACTACCAAATACACCACTTACTATATGGGTTATGACACCAATGTATGTTGCAGCATACGGAGCTATATTATTAGTAGTAGAGCTAGTTAGAAGAAAAAACAAAGTTGCATTTGTTAAAAAATATTAAAGGGTGCATAATAATTTCATTAATATATCAATTTATGGGGGCTATTTATGATGTTATATGATTATATTTTGCCACTAGTAATTACTATTGTGTTGATAGTATTTTATGTGGTATTTTTTACAATTAAATATAAGAATAGTACTGATGATGAAAAAATGAAACCAATCAAATGGTTATATTAAGCATTAATTATTACAGAAGTATTAAAGATATTTTATTTGATATACCAAAATAAAGAGTTTAGACCATTAAGATATCCTTTAGTGTTTTGTTCAACTATTATGTATACAGTGCCACTATTTTTGTATAAAACAAGATTATCAAATATAGGTAAGGTTACAACCATTTACTCTAGCATTATTTCCTTTACATTGTTTGCTGCAATTCAATGGATGTATAAAATGAGCTTAATTCAAGGTCATAGCTATTTTTATCATGGTGCTATGATGGCTATTGCTATTTATTTAATTACATCTAAATTATATAAATTTAATAAAAAAGAATTTTATGATATGTTTATTTTCTTAGGAATATATTCTATGTTTGCTGCAGCATTAAGTGTATTTATTGGAGAAGATATCTCAGTGTTTGGACCTGCTAGCTCATATTTAGGATTCATTTTTAATACCTTTGGTTATTTTGTGGGTATATTGATTTTACAGATATTATTCTATCTAGTTTGCTTAGGTATATTTAGTTTAATAAGCCTATTTATTAAGCCTAAGAAGATAGAGGAGGTGGCATAATATGTTTGATTTAATCGGATTATTTGCAGTAATAATATTTACACCTATTATCATTATCAATGGTATGAAGCATTATCAAATTAGTGTAGCTAAATCAATAAGAATATTAGCTTATATTTTATTGGGCTTTGAATTATTTAGGTTTTTCTATACAGCACAGTTTTATGAAAGAGCATATATGCCTGCAGATAAAGTAACATTTACTTTTGTTACGTTCTCTGTGATTGTAGCTCTTTTTGCAAGCTTCAATAAAGGAGGATTCGGACAAATATGTAAATCTATTTTAGTGTTTACAGCTCTTGGTCCTATAATTGTAGCCTTAGTTTATCCTCATGTATATATAAACGAATTAGATACGCACTCATTATGCAAGGCATTGTATTTTGCTGAAGCTGGATTAGTTATATCTATTGCTATATTGTTACTTAAGGAAGAAATTAATAATATTAGCATTAAAGCATTAATTTTTAGTTTGTGCTTTGTTTTAATTTATGTGTTTGCCAATGCGATGAGAAATATATTCTGGGTTTCAAATGTAGAGTTTGATTTATACTGGTTTATATGCATGGGAGTTATTATTTTATCTATAATTGTTGTTTATTTTGTTTGTGTCTTGATTGCTAAAAGAAGAATACATGATGCAAACGTATAGATTATGAGGAAAAAATGAATTATGAACATTCAGTTATTTAATTTATGGTACTTTCTATTTTTGTTTCTTTCAATAGGAGGATTTGTAGGCTTATATTTTCTTCTTAGAAATAAAAGTGAAAAGATAATAAAGATAGTATTAGTTTCTTTAATGGTGTTTGCGTTAGTACTTCATTTTATGAAAGGGTTATTTCCACCATATTCATTAAATTATGAAATACATTTAAGGGATTCATGGTTTATTAATATTTGTGGTGCTAATATTGCATTATTTCCATTAATACTAATATCTAAAAATAAATATTTAAAGGATTATATGTTTTATATTGGATTAATCAGTGGAGTTATTGCTGTATGTTATCCTATTGATCCAATGCTAAAGGCTAATCAGTCTCTTGAATGGATTGATATTATAAGATTTTATATTCACCATAACTTATTGTGGTATTGTCCTTTATTAATGGTTATATTAAAAATTCATACTATTGATTTTAAACGAGTTTGGTCTACACCAATAATATTCTTGGGTGTTATGCTATTTATTATGTTAAATCAGGTTTTACAAAGTGAACTTGGATTTATTGGTTTAAGAGGTGATGATATACATTCAATACCTTATGTCAATAATTCCTTGATTTGGGGTCCTGATGGTAATATATCAAAACTTATAGAATGGGCTTGCCCGGATTTTTTTAAGACTATTCCGGTAGGACCACATAAGGGTGAACATAAATATTGGCCATGGTTTTGGTTAATAGTTCCATGCTTTGTCATAGTTACGCCATTATGTTTTTGCTTATCTATGATATTTGAGCATAAGCATTTTAAGGAAGAAATGATTAAACTGATTGGGTTTATTAAATTAAAGTTAAATAAGGGGAAAAAGGAAAATGAGTTTTAAGGATTGGTTGTTTGGCCAAATTGAAAATCCGTGGATTCCTAAGCAATGGGGATTTTTACATATTTTAACACTAGTAATTTGTATTGGATTAATTGTTGGCTTTTATTTTATAGTAAAAAAAGTAGAAAACAAGGATAAAACAAGAAAAATAATAATTATTGTTTTGGCATCATTAATTTTATTTTTCGAAGTAGCTAGTAGAGTTATATATGCTATTAAGAGATATCATTTAAATACTCCTGATATGAACGGACTTAATGCATTATGGATAATTTTACCAAAGCCTTGGTGCGCAATTTCATGCTGGGCATTAATTGCTTCTGTTATTGTTAATAAGAAATTCTTTTACAATTACGCAAGCTTATCTGCATTATTGTGTTCAGTAATTTTCTTTGCTTATCCTGGAGTAGGTTATAATAACAAATATATTTTATGGGATAATTTATATTCGATTTCAACTCATGCATTATTACTTACAATGTCAATAACACTAATAACATTAAAGTTTGCTGAATTTAAATATAAAGAATTATGGAAATTCGCTATATGCTTTGGATTGACATATGTATATGGATTAATTGAAATTTACTTTTTAAAAACAAATGGTGTTTCTATTCAATCAGATCCAATGTATTTTATGCCAGGTGGAGATATTCAAGCGGGTATATTAGGTATTAGTTGGCCTTTATATATTACACTTTATTGTGTTGTTGTTATTGTTTATATTAATGCTTTTTATTTGATTCAAGATAGAGAGTCAGTTAAAAAGCTTTTTAGGAAAAAAGAAGCAATAGCTGAATAGTTCTTACAAACAATGGGAATAAAAACCCATTGTTTTTCATATAGATATTTTAATCATAATTTGGTACTTTATTGATATTAATCAATACATTTGTTATAATAGTATAATGAGGTGGTATAATGAAAAATTTAATTATTGCTATCGTTTCACTATTAGTGTCAATACTATGCTTAGTGCTATGTGTTGTATATCGTTATGACAATATTACTGTATCTGCAGTAACATTTGCTATTGGACTTGCAACATTAGTTACTACTTCAATTTTTGGTATGCTATATCTTAATCGTAATAGCGAAGAAAAAATAGGAAAATTAAATGCTAGATTAAAGCTTTGGAGCTCTGTATCTTACCACGTTACAGAGGCCGGTGATGAAGTATTTACTAAGCTTCCAGTTGGCTTATTAGTTTATGATGAGAATTTTGTTATCAAATGGACAAACGAATATGCAAAGAGTATATTCTCAAATTCATTAGAGGAGCTTTCATTAGGAACTATCTCAGATCAACTATTAAAAGAGGTAAAGATTAAACAGGAATCAATGCTACTTAATCATGAAAATAAGAGCTACGATGTTATTCATAATACAGAGCATAACATTTTATATTTCTTTGATGTAACAAGACGTGAGGCAATCAGTAAGCGTTATGATGAAAGAATGGCCGTTATTGGTGTTATTGGTTTAGATAATCTTGAAGAAGCATTAAAACGTTATGATGTTCAAGAAAAGGCTAACATTAGAGGTGAAATTTTAGGTGAAATTTCTGACTGGGTTGACGGCTATGGTTGTTATCTACAAACCATCTCAAATGACCGTATGATGATCTTTACTGATAAGGAATCATTACAGCATATGATTAATGATAAGTTCTCAGTATTGTCCAAGGTTAGAGAAATTTCGTCAAAGAATCGTTTAAGAGCATCTATATCAATGGGTCTTGCTTGTTATGATGTAGAGCATGATGAATTAGGTACACTTGCTCAAAATGCTGTTGACCTTGCTGAAAAGCGTGGTGGTGACCAGGTAGTAGTAAATATCCAAGGTGAAAAGATTCAATACTTTGGTGGTAATACTAACTCACTAGAAAAGAATACATTATTAGAGGCTCGTGTTCAGGCTGTAGCATTAAAGGAAGCTGTAGAGCATTCAGGTAACGTATTGTTGATGTGTCATAATCTAGCAGACTGTGATGCGATTGGTTCAATGCTAGGTGTATTCCACTTGGTTTCAAGCTCAAATGTAAATGTTAAGATGGTATTTGAGCGTGAGCATGCTGACGTTACTGTAAAGAAGATTTATGATGAACTAATTAAGACTGATTTAAAGAATTACTTTGTAACATATAAGGAGGCTTTAGATATGATTAAGCCTTCTACGCTACTTATTGTTACAGATACTCAATCTAGAAAGTTAGCAATGTTCCCTGAGCTAATTGAAAAGATTTCAAGAATTTCTGTTATTGACCATCACCGTGCAAGCGATGATGCATATCCACAATTAGAAACTTCTTATGTTGAATCTTCAGTTTCATCAACTGTAGAGCTTGTATCAGAAATGTTTATGTTCTACAATGATAATATTGAGGTGCCTCAGCATATAGCTTCAATTATGCTTTCAGGTATGATTGTAGATACAAACAACTTCACATTCCGTGCAGGTGCTAGAACATTTGAATCAGCTGCCACATTAAAATCTATGGGTGCTGATATGGTTGCGGTAAGAAAGATTTTACGTGATTCATTTGATGCAGAAAAGATTATTGCACAAGCATTAATGAAATCTGAGGATGTTGGTAATGGATTTACAATGGTTGCATTAGAAAAGGATGTTATGGCAGATAGACAATTATTAGCTAAGATTTGTGAAAAGCTAATTTCTATCGATAAGGTTGAGACAGCCTTTGCAATTGGTATGATTGATGAAAACTGTGTTGGTATTTCAGCACGTAGTATGGAAAAAACAAATGTTCAGGTTATTATGGAGGAGTTTGGTGGTGGAGGTCACTTCAACGGTGCTGCCGCTCAGATTAATGATAAGAGCATTGATGATGTAAAGATTGAATTATTAGAATTATTAAAACGTGAATATTTAGATGATGGAGAGGAAAAAATGAAGGTTATTTTATTAAGTGATGTTAAGGGTAAAGGTAAGAAGGACCAAGTTATTGATGTTGCTGCTGGTTATGCTAATTACCTATTCTCTAATAAGCTTGCAATTGTAGCTAATGATGAAAATTTAGCTCAGCTTGCTAAGCAAAAGGAGCAAGAACAAATTGATTTACAAAACAGAAGAAATGTTTTAGAAAAGCTAAAATCAGAAATTCAAGATAAGTACATTTCTTTATATATCAAGATGGGTGCAGATGGTAAGGCGTTTGGTTCTATCACTACTAAGCTAGTATGTGATGAATTCGAAGCACAAACTGGTATTCATTTAGATAAGCGTAAGGTTGAGTTACCTGCAGAAATTAACTCAGTTGGTATCTTTACAGCTTCAGTTAAGCTAGATAAGGATATCGTTGCAACATTCGAAATTAAGGTATTCGAAAAATGATATTTTTAGATTAGGAGTGAGCCTATGAATAATTTAGTAGTACCAAGCGAAGTCGAAAGTGAAATTGCCTTACTTGGTTGTATTTTCTTAGATGAAAGTTTAATGACTCAAATTTCAGATATGATTGATATTAGTGACTTTTATGATCAAAAGAATAAATTGATTTATAAGTCAATGGTTGAGCTATTTTCTAACGGTCAAAACATTGATCCAACTACTGTAGTTGCTACATTATCAAAATCTAATCTGCTAGAGCAATGTGGTGGTGTTGAATATATTTCAAGTATTGCTGATTATAGCTATTCAACAGCTAATGTAGAAACTTATATTGAATTAATCGAAAATGCTTCATTAAGAAGAAATGCAATCCAAACATTAGGAAGGCTTGCACAGGATGGCTATCAAGCTGATAAGTCTGCCTTTGATTATATCGATGATGTTGAAAAGGTAGTATTTGAATTATCAAAAAGAAGAAGAGTTACAAGCTTCGATAAAATTTCAAAAATTGCGCAAGAGGTTTTACAACAAACTGAGCACAATGCAAATCGTAATGATGATGTTATTGGTTTAGATACAGGCTTCCATGAATTAAATAAATATACTCAGGGCTTCCAAGAGGGTCAATTAATTATTCTTGCTGCTCGTCCATCTATGGGTAAATCAGCATTCGCTTTAAACCTAGCTATTAATGTAGCTAATAAGAATAAGGGTGGAAATGCGATTGTTGCGATTTTCTCATTAGAAATGGGTCCTGATCAATTAGTTCAAAGAATGTACGCATCTGAAGCTTCTATTAGATTAAACTCTATTAAGAGTGGTAAGATGAGCCAAAATGAATGGGCAAGATTCACTACAGCCTCAACTAAGCTAAGTAGTCTTAACCTATATTTTGATGGTTCTGTAGATGCAACTATTTCATCTATTAGAGCTAAATGTCGTAAGCTAAAGGCTGAGCAAGGCCTTGACTTTGTAGTTATCGATTACCTACAGTTAATAGCTGGTGAAGGTTCTACAACAGTTGAAAGAGTTTCTAAAATTTCAAGAAGCTTAAAGCTAATGGCACGTGAGCTAGATGTACCTGTTTTAGCATTATCACAATTATCACGTAATGTTGAGCAACGTGATGATAAAAAGCCTATTATGGCCGACCTACGTGATTCAGGTTCAATCGAGCAGGATGCCGATATCGTTATGTTCTTATATCGTGATGATTATTACAATCGTGCATCAGAGCGTAAGGGTGAGGCTGATTTATTAATTGCAAAGAACCGTTCAGGTTCAACAAATCCTGATCCAGGCTTACCATTTATGTTTACTGGTGAGCATCAAAGATTTAAGGAAAAGAAAAAAGAGGAGTAGATTATTTATGATAGATCGTTTAAAGATCATGGAAGCTAGATATGAAGAAATTAATAAGCTTCTATCTGACCCAGAAATTTGTACTGATATTAAAAAGCTTACAGAGCTTTCTAAGGAGCAACGTCAATTAGAAAAGACAGTTGTATTATTCCGGGAACAACAAAAGCTTATCAATTCACTTCCTGATTTAAAGGAAATGAAGAAATCTGATGATCCTGAAATGGCTGAAATGGCAGCGATGGAATTAGACGAGGCTACTGCTAGAATTAGTGAAATTGAGGATGAAATTAAAATTCAATTATTACCTAAGGACCCTAACGATGAAAAGAACGTTATCGTTGAAATTCGTGGTGCTGCAGGTGGTGATGAAGCAAATATTTTTGCTGGTGACCTTTATAGAATGTATTCTAAGTATGCTGAATCTAAGGGCTGGAAAACTCAGGTTATCGATGCTGCTGCAGCTGAAATGGGAGGCTTCTCTCAAATTCAATTTACAGTATCAGGTGAAATGGTATATTCATTATTAAAGTATGAATCAGGTGCACACCGTGTTCAACGTGTTCCTGCCACTGAATCACAAGGTAGAATTCATACATCAACAGCTACAGTACTTGTAATGCCTGAGGCATCTGAAATTGATTTTAAGATTGATATGGCAGATATTCGTGTTGATACATTCTGTGCATCAGGACCTGGTGGTCAGGGTGTTAATACAACATACTCTGCAGTACGTTTAACTCATATTCCAACTGGCGAATATGTTGCATGTCAAATTCACCGTTCTCAGCATGAAAACAAGGCTGCTGCTCTTCAATTATTAACAGCTCGTTTATATGACAAGCTAGTTCAAGAGCGTGAGGAAGCAGAGGGTAAGGTTCGTCAATCATTAATCGGTCGTGGAGACAGATCTGAAAAGATTAGAACATACAATTATCCTCAAAATCGTGTAACTGATCATAGAATTGGTTTTACAATTAATAGATTAGATGCAGTTATTGATGGTAAGCTTGATTTAGTTATTCAAGAGCTTGTAAATGAGGATCAAAAAAGAAAGCTTTCTAACGAAGAAGGTGTACATTAAAATAATGATAGTCATATTAGAAATAATATGGCTATTTTATTTTTGTTTTGTTATAATTTAATTAAGGATACGATTTTGAGGTGGTTTTAATATGATTTATACTAAGGCACATTTTACTGACGAGGTTACTGAGCTTGAGCTTGACAATAGAAAGCTTGCTAGAAGATTTGCTAGAGAAGCTATCGTAATGCTTAAAAACGATGGCTTTTTACCTATTAAAAAATCTAACATTGCAGTTTATGGTTCTGGTGCAACTAAAACAATTTATGGTGGTACTGGCTCAGGAGAGGTAATGGGAAGAGATTATGTGAATATTGTTGATGGCTTAAATAATAAGGGCTTTTTTGTCAGCAACAAGAGCTGGCTTTCTGATTTCGAAAAGGAATTTAATGAGGGCTTAGAGCTATTCCCAAAGAAAATAGTTAAGCAAGCTCTTAAGATTCGTTCAATGGATGATGCTCAAGCATTATTTGGAACACACTATTCTCACCCTATGGGAAGAATGATTACTGATGATGATGTGGAGCAAAGCAATTCAAACACAGCAATTTATGTTATCTCTCGTCAATCAGGTGAGGGTAAGGATAAAACATTAGAAGAATTTGTATTAAGTAAAGAAGAAATTAAACGTATAGAATTTATTGCAAATTGCTATCGTAATACTATTGTTGTAATTAATTCAGGTACATATTTTGATATTTCACCTATTGTAAATAATTCACGTATAAGAGCAATATTATTTATGTCTCAAATTGGTGTTGAAACAGGAAACGCATTGGCTGATGTATTGCTTGGTAAGAAGTCACCTTCAGGACATTTAACTGACACGTGGGTTAAAAAATATGATGATATATATAACGGTATGGCATTTAGCTCTCTTACTAATCCTTCAGGTGAGCAGGAGTATAAAGAGGGTATTTATGTAGGCTATAAGTATTTTGATAGCTTTGATGTTGAGCCTCTTTATCCGTTTGGATATGGCTTAAGCTACACTAAGTTTGAATTTACACCTTTATCAATTGAAAAGAACAAATCAGTTATAAGCTTGGTTGTTAAGGTTAAGAATATTGGTAATCATTTAGGAAAGGCTGTACCACAGGTTTATTTATCTTGTCCAAACGGTAAATTAGATAAGCCATATCAGCAGCTTGTTGCCTTTGAAAAATCTATTAATCTAAATCCAGGCGATGAGGAGGATATTACACTTTCATTTGACCTTAAGGATGAAGCATCATATGATTCAGTTAAGAAGCATTATGTGTTAGAAAAGGGGACATATTTAGTTAGATTAGGAGAGCACTCTGCATTAAGCTCAGTAGTAGCAACAATAAGTATTCCAATGGATATTATAGTTTCTAAGGTAAATCCGATCTTTGAGGATTTAAAGCCAATTGAAGAAATCAATCCAAAGGAAAGAAAGACTCCTAGCTGGCATAAGGATTTAGGCTTAGAAATAGTAGATGAGGTAATTATCACAGCAAAGGATATTACAAAGTCAAATTTCACTCCGGAGTTTATAAGCCATAAAGCATGGGAAATTGTTAATTCATTAGAGCTTGATGAGCTAATAGATGTAGTTGTTGGTACAGGTATGACTCATTTCAGCTATAAGAATATATTTACTCTACCTGGCTCTGTTGGCAACACTACACCAAGATTATTGGAAAAGGGTATTACTAATATTGCCTTATGTGATGGCCCTGCTGGTCTACGTTTAAGTAGACGTTCAGTGCTTGGTAAAAACAAGATAAAGACATTAGAAAATGTGCATGATATTTTAAATTATCTTCCTAAGGGTCTTCAAAAAATGCTTTTAGGTAATGAAAAGAAGGGACAAAAGCTATTCCAATATGCTACTGCATTTCCAGTATCTAACGCAATGGGTCAAACATGGAATAAGGTTTGCTTAGAGCTTGAGGGTATTGCAATAGCTAAGGAAATGATAGAGTTTGGCTGTGGCTATTGGCTTGCTCCTGGTATGAATATCCATAGAAACCCATTATGTGGTAGAAACTTTGAATACTATTCTGAGGACCCACACTTAACAGGTGCACTAGCTAAGGCTATAGTTAAGGGTGTTCAATCTATTGATGGTGCTTATGCAACAATAAAGCATTATTGCTGTAATAATCAAGAATACCTAAGAAACACATCTTCATCTAATCTAAATGAAAGAGCGTTACGTGAAATATATCTAAAACCATTTAAGATGGTAATAGAAGGTGCAAATGCTAAGGCGGTTATGACATGCTACAATAAGGTTAATGGTGTATATCCATCTAACTATAAGCCTCTAATTGATGGATATTTAAGAGAGGAATGTGGATTTACAGGTATCGTAATGACAGACTGGATGGCAACGTCAAAGAAGTTTGCAAATCCAAGTAAATGTATTAAAGCAGGTAATGATATGATAATGCCAGGTGGTGGCTATGACAAAAAGTCAATTAAGAAGGCATATAAGAAGAATATAATTACTTTAGATGAGCTTAAGCTATCTGCAGCTAGAATAGTTGATGCAATAAATAATTCATATCGTGTTAAGTACGATGATCCAAAGCAAAAATAAAAAGTGGAATTTCTGAACTATTGACTAGTCCAGAAATTCCGCTTTTTTTGTTTACCCTTCAAGCTCGATAATTTCAGCATCAATAGAAGCTAGCTCATATTCAGCATCTATTTTTTGCTGCTTATCTAAATGGATTAGCTTGCCATCTTCAATATAGCCGTTCCATGTAGCAATTAATGTTTTGATTTGTGATAGCTCTAGTAAATAGCTTAGCAAATCAAAGCTTGAGCTTTCCTTATATAATATATGCTTTTTATCTAGTAAAACAACGTTAGTTGTATAGGTTTTAAAGAAGCCCTTAATAAAGTTATAGATATAGTTAACATCTCTATCCTCTGGAATAGATGTTCCTAGTATTTGATCTAGGTTTAAAATAGGAACTCCACAATCCTTGCTGTAGTTTTGTAATACTCTTGATTTACCTGAACCAGGCTTGCCAATTACTAATACTAGCTTGTGCTCTCTATTTTGAGCAAGTTCGATTTTTTCCTGTATCATTTTCTTAAATCCTCCACTATTTTATTTATTTTTTATATATCGTTTCTTATATCCTAATTATAAACAATTTTCGCATTTTTTACAATATATAGTCTTATGCTAAACACTAGCAAATTCCTCTTGTAAATATGTTTTCTATAAAGTATAATATTTTTCGTTTGCGAATATCAAATTATCCTAAAATATGATATAATTCTAAATGGTGATTGATATGTCTGAAACTACACTTTGCTATGTTGAATGCGAAGATTGTTATTTAATGCTAAATAGAAATAAACGAAAAGATGATTTAAATAAGGGTAAGTGGATTGGGATAGGCGGTCACATCGAAAAAGATGAGAATCCATTTGAGTGTATTATAAGAGAAGCAAAGGAAGAAGCAGAGCTAGATATTAGTCCAGTGCTAAGAGGTAAGATTTATTTTTATGATAGCAACTATAAGGAGATAATGTATTTATTCACAGCTAATATAGATGAAAAAAAGCTCATTGAGTGTAATGAGGGTACACTAGCTTGGATAAAAAAGGATAAGCTATTTGATTTGAATCTTTGGGAGGGAGACAAGCTATTCCTTAAGAGATTATTAGAATCAGATGAATATTTTGAATTAGAGCTACATTATGTAGATGGCAAATTTATTAAGGGGGTCTTTTTATGACATACTTTAAATTTATAAAGGAAATGGAAAGGAAGGCTATAGCATATGATAAGGAGGAAAGTGCTGTAGTATTACTTTTACAAAGCATATTAAAGGTAGAAACTAATGAGCTGTATTTAAGAATGCATGATGAGATAAAAGAAGAATATGTAGAGGCATTTAATAAGATATTTGATGTATATTTATTTGATAATAAGCCTATTCAATATTTGATAGGTTATTCTTGCTTTTATGGATATGACTTCATAGTAAATGAAAATGTATTAATTCCTAGATGTGAAACAGAGGAGCTAGTTGAAAATATATTATATAGATATGATGATTATTTCAAAGGAAAAAAGGTAGATGTAGCAGACTGTGCCACAGGCTCTGGCTGTATTGCCATAGCATTAGCTAAGGAGGAGCCTAATATGAGGGTGTGTGCATCTGATATCTCATTTGAGGCTCTAGAGGTTGCTAAGGCTAATAATGAAAAGCTGGGTGCTAATGTTGAGTTTTTACAAGGAGATATGCTAGAGCCATTTAAGGGTAGAAAGTTTGATATCTTTGTTTCTAATCCACCATACATTCCTGAGGAAGAGGAGGTTATGTCACTTGTTAAGGATAATGAGCCTAATCTAGCCTTGTTTGGTGGAAATGATGGTATGAAGTTTTATCGTATTATTTTAAGTGGTGTTAAGCCACTACTAAAGGATAAGGCAATTATTGCATTTGAGCATGGTTGGGATAAGAAGGAAGAAATGATAAAGCTTGCTAAGGAGCATTTTCCCGATAGTGACGTTGAGGTTATAAAGGATTTAGAGGGAAAGGATAGAATGACATTCATCTATGTAGGTGATCTATAATGAAGAAGGTTATTATTTTTCCTACAGATACTGTTTATGGTATAGGAACATCTATTTATAATATAGAGGGTATAAATAGAATCTATTCCATTAAGCATCGTCCGGCTAATAAGCCTTTGGCATGCTTATGCTCTAGCCTAAAGCAAATTGAAGAGGTTGCTTTTGTTGATGAATCTGCAAAAAAGCTTATAGAAAAATTTTTACCTGGCGCATTAACTATCATATTAGAATCAAAGCCTGAAATTAAAGGCTTAATCGGCTATGAGACTATTGGTGTTAGAATACCAAATCATAGTATCGCTTTAAAGCTTTTAGAGGCTAATGGGCCTATGCTTACAACTTCTGTTAATGATAGTGGGAATGCCCCACTTAATGAATATGATGATATATGTGATATATATTCAGATTTGGTTGATGAGATATATGATACAAACACTACATCATCAAATAAAGCATCAACAGTTGTTTCTATTATTTCTGGTAAGGTTGAGATTTTACGAGAGGGTGAAATCTCTATAGAAAGCATTGAGAAGATATTAAATGAATAAATATATTCCCCTTAGGGCATAATAGCCTTGAGGGGATTTTTTATGAAGAAAATATTTATAGTATTATTTTTAGTAATAATTTCTATAACCATATATATTAATAATAATAGTGAAGAAATTAGATTAAGGATAATTCCGAATAGCAACGAGCCTTCAGATATTTTGGTGAAGGAGGAAGTGAAGAATGCCGTTATTTATTATTTAGAAAGTATTTATGTAGATGATTATCATAAATATGTTGAAAAAATAAATGAAAGCATGGCTTTTTTAGAAAGCATCATAGAGGCTAATTACGTTAGCTGCAGTATGGATTTTTCTAAGCATACTTTATATAACAAGGAATATAATGGTAGTGCCATTAAAAACAAAAGCGCACTTACTCTTGTTATTACATTAGGCGAGGGAAATGGTAGCAACTGGTGGGGGTCAATTTATCCGGAATATTTAGGTATTTCTAGTAGTGATGTTGTAAGATATGAAAGCCTGTTTGCTAATCTTATTAAATATATTAAAGGAAATGATTAAAAATGATTTTTGAAAATGTAAAGGATTCTAATTTTAAAAGGGTCCATGATTTTTTATCAGGTGTATCATCTATAGAAAGTGTAGATGATAATATACTTAAAAATGCTGTTATTGCGTTAGAT
>JAZNYN010000065.1:0-5244 GCA_045594405.1 Anaeroplasma sp. | reverse complement strand
TATAATATCACTTATGCTATTTAATTTAGTTTTAGTAAAGGGAAATATACCGACTGTTCATTTAAATATTTTAATACACACATTAGTTTAAATTCTTTAGTATATTTAGCAGTTTTACTCATCATTATTAGACTCCTTTATCTGTCCAACTTTATGGGTTCACTATAACTATTTTATTGATGATGATAACAATGAAATTGTAGTAAAACAAAATCAGTAATTTAAGAAATTGTAAAAGATATCGATGTTGAAATATAAGATTAGATTTGGAAAATGATTGAATAGAGATGAAGAGTAAAATCTTGATCTTTTTTGATTCGTCAACTTTATACTTTAAACGCTTGTTACTATTGGGGGTATTTTGTTATATAATCATTTAAAAATGTGAAAGCACAATCCAAGTTATTAGGCATTTTAAAAAGTTTTTATTCAAAATTTATCAAAAATTTAAAAATAAAGTTTAAAACCAATCAAAAATATTATAAAAAGAATAAAATTTCTAATTTTGTATAAAAAACACTTGTATAATGAACTTTGTGTGTTATAATAGGAAGATATATAAATAAAAATATATTTTTATTATATGGGGGTTATTTTATGAGTAAGAATTTAGCATGGAAGCTACTAGATGCACATGTAGTAGAAAAGGATTTAGAAAATAACAAGCTAAGCATTAAGATAGATCAAACATTAACACAGGATGCCACAGGTACTATGGCATATTTAGAGTTTTTAAGCTTTGGCCTTGATAGGGTTAAATGTGATTTATGTGTAAGCTATGTAGATCATAACACTTTACAAAATGGCTTTATGAACGCAGACGATCACAAGTTTTTACAAACAGTTGCCAACAAGTATGGTATCGTATTTTCAAAGGCTGGTAATGGTATTTGCCATCAGGTAAATGTAGAACGCTTTGCTAAGCCTGGAGCAACTATTTTAGGTTCTGATTCACATACACCAACATCATCTGCATTAGGAGCATTAGCTATCGGTGCTGGTGGACTTGATGTAGCACTTGCAATGGCAGGTAAGCCATTTACAATCACAGTACCTAAAATTGTTGGTGTTAAGCTAAATGGTTCATTAAGAGCTGGTGTATCAGCAAAGGATATAATTATTTACTTAATTGGAAAAATGACAGTTAAGGGTGGAGTAAATAAAATTATTGAATATTATGGTGAGGGTGTAGAAAGCCTAGATATTATGGAGCGTGCTACAATTTGTAATATGGGCGCTGAGCTAGGTGCAACATCATCAGTATTCCCATCTGATGAAAAAACAAAGATGTTCTTAGCTAAGCAGGGTCGTCCTAATGATTATAAGGAGCTTTCTCGTGATTGTGATTCAACATATGACGAATATATTGAAATCAATTTGGCCGATCTAGAGCCAGTAGCATCTTGTCCTAATTCACCAGATAATGTTAAGCCAATCAGTGAGCTTAAAAACATTAAGGTTGATCAGGTGCTAATTGGTAGCTGCACAAATTCAAGCTATTTAGACTTTGTTCATGTTGCATCAATCCTAAAGGGTAAGAAGGTACACAAGGATGTGTCATTAGCAATTGCGCCAGGCTCAAATCAGATTTTACAGATGATTACAAAAAGTGGAATACTTCAAACACTTTTAGAGGCTGGTGCTAGAATTTTAGAATCTGCATGTGGACCATGTATTGGTATGGGCTTATCACCTGCAACTGATGCAGTATCACTTAGAACATTTAACAGAAACTTCTATGGTAGAAGTGGTACAAATTCAGCTAGTGTATATTTAGTTTCTCCAGAGGTTGCAGCTATATCTGCGATTAACGGATACATTTCATCACCAGTTGGAGAGGATTTAAATAAGTTTGATTTAGAGGTTGAAATACCTACAGACACTAGCCTACTATATTATCCAGATTATACAGGTGAGGTAGTGATGGGGCCTAACATTAAACCACTACCAAAATTCGAGCCTATTGGTAATTCATTTGAAGCTAAGGTGATGATTTCCTTAGAGGATAACATTACTACAGATCATATCATGCCAGCTGGTGCTAAGGTATTACCATACCGTTCTAATATTGAAAAGATTAGTGAATTTGTGTTCTCTAATATAGATGAGGGCTTCCATTTGCGTGCAAAGGAAAATCCATCAAATGTAATTGTGGCTAAAGCAAATTATGGTCAAGGCTCATCTCGTGAGCATGCAGCTATAGCCCCAAGATATTTAAATGTTAAGGCTGTTATTGCACAAAGCTTTGCACGTATTCACAAGAAGAATTTAATTAACTTTGGTATTCTACCAGTTGAAATAGATGTAGAGGCTGATTTGTTTGATACTATTAAGGTTGAATATGACTTTGATAATATTACAGTTTCTAACATCACAAAGGGCAAGGCTTATTCAGCACCTACTAACCTTTCAGAGGAGGAATACAGCTTAATTACAGCTGGAGGTTTACTAAACACAATTTAGTATGTGAGGGGGAATCCATATGGATAACTTTATTAAGGATAAATTTAATAAGCTTATAGAGTATGGGCATATAGATCAAGAGCTATATGAAAAGTATGATGTTAAGCGTGGTCTTCGTAATAATAATGGTACAGGCGTATTAGTTGGATTAACTAAGGTTGCAGATGTTGAGGGCTACACTATGGATGGCACAAATAGAGTGGATTCATTAGGCAAGCTTTATTATAGAGGAATAGAGATTAAGGATTTCGTAAATAATACAGTAGGCTTTTCTTATGAAAAAACGTGCTTCCTATTATTATTTGGATATATGCCTACTGCAGATGAGCTAAATAAATTTAAGGAAATGCTAGCTGATAACTATTTCCTACCAGCTGGATTTATTGATAACATCATATTAAAAAATCCATCAAAATCATTAATGAATCATATTACAAGATGTATTCTATCATTATATTCATTTGATGATGATCCGGATTCAATAGAACCATTAGAGTTTATAAAAAAGGGTATTTCTATAGTTGCAAAAATGCCGGCTATTATCAGCTACTCGCTTCAAGCTAAAACACATTACCTAGATAATGATGATCTACATATACACGCACCAAAGAAGGAATATAGCTTTGCAGAAAACATATTATACCTTTCTAGAAATGATGGTAGGTTTACTAAGCTAGAGGCTGAAACACTTGATATGGCGCTTGTAGTTCATGCAGACCATGGTGGTGGTAACAATTCAGCATTTGTTGGAACAGTTGTTGCCTCAACATTAACTGATATATATTCAATGGTGGCAGCATCCTTAACCTCACTTAAGGGACCACGTCATGGTGGTGCAAATATGGCTGTCCTTGACATGATGGCTGAGGTTGTAAATGAGGTAGGCTATGATGCTAGCGATGATGAAATTTACAATATATGTATGAAATTACTTAATAAGGAATTCTATGATAGGAAGGGCTTGATTTATGGTATAGGTCATGCGATTTATTCCTTATCAGATCCAAGATGTGAGCTTTTAAAGGAAAAAGCATATGAGCTTGCAAAGGACGTTAATCCAAAGAAATTTGAATTTTATACACGATTTGAAGAAATTGCCAAGAGGGCATTATATGATAAGAAGAAAATTAAATGCTGTGCAAACGTAGACTTCTATTCAGGCTTAGTTTACGAAATGCTTGATATTCCACGTGATTTATTTATTCCAATCTTTGCGGCGGCAAGAGTTGTTGGTTGGATAGCACATGATGTTGAAACACTTCTATATAGTAATAAAATTGTAAGACCAGCAACTAAGTATGTTGGTAAAAAGGGGGAAAAGTAATGGATATTGTATTATTACCTGGTGATGGAATAGGACCAGAAATAGTTGATTCAGTTTGTAAAATATTAGATGCTGCAGGAGCTGATCTTGTATATCATAAATTTGATATTGGCTCTACAGCATTAGAAAAAACAGGAAGATTAATTCCAGAGGGAACATTAGAAGCAATTAAAAAATATAAGGTTGCCTTAAAAGGACCAATTACAACTCCAATTGGTAAGGGGTTTAGATCTGTAAATGTTCAGCTTAGATTAGCATTTGATTTATTTGTAAATCTACGTCCTGCATACTCATTTAAGGGTGTATCTAAATATCCAAATGTTGATATTGTAACAGTAAGAGAAAATACTGAGGATTTATATATTGGACAGGAGCATGAAATCGAAGGTGGCTTTGAAGCTATTAAACGTATTACACAAGCTTCATCAGAACGTATTATTCGTTATGCGTTTGAATACGCAAGATATAACAATCGTAGAAAGGTTACATGCGTTCATAAGGCAAATATCCTAAAAAAGAGCGATGGCTTATTCCTAGATATCTTTAACAAGATAGCTTTAGAATATCCCGAAATTGAGCACGATGATAAGATAGTTGATAACATGTGTATGCAGCTAGTAATGTATCCTGAAAAGTACGATGTATTAGTGTGTCCTAATTTATATGGAGATATTTTATCTGATTTAATAGCGGGATTAGTTGGTGGCTTAGGGCTAGTACCTGGTGGTAACTTAGGAAAGAATGTTGAAATATATGAAGCAGTTCATGGCTCAGCGCCTGATATTGCTGGTCAAGGTATTGCAAACCCTATTGCTCTTTTACAGGCAGCCGTTATGCTGCTAAAGAACAATGGTAAATATGCTATTGGTCAAAAAATTGAAAATGCAATAAAAAAGACTATTGAAAATAAGGATAGTCTTACTAAGGATCTAGGTGGCATCTCAACTACAAAGGAGATAACAAACGCCATCATTGATAATTTATAGGGGGTTTATATGGATTATTTTGATGAATTAGATAAGAAAAAAACAGAGGCAGCTGAAAAGAAGCTTTATGACGAAAGCTATAATAAGCAAATCAAAAATTCAAAAAAGGTACTAGGTATTACCTTTGGAATAATTGCAGCATTGTTTATTGTTTTAGGAATCATCTTTTTACTTACTGCAGAGGAAGAAAAAGAGGTAGGCTGGGTTTTTGTTGGTCTAGGCTTCCTTTATGGAATAATTGCCTTAGTTTATTGCTTAGTTAAATTTAAGCCAAATTATGAAAAGTACAAGGAGCGCATAGGTAAGTATGGTTCTACTAATGTCTATGATTTATCTATGAGGGTTCAGCTTTTAGAGGAAAGAATCAAAAAATTAGAGGAGCAAATATCAGCTCGGTCCAATTACCGGCATTCTGCAGCGCGGTAAAATCGGGGGTACACAGAGCCATCAGCAGAGCCTTCTGCAGATTCC
>JAZNYN010000064.1:0-8946 GCA_045594405.1 Anaeroplasma sp. | reverse complement strand
GCACCTAAAACTAAATCCTTACCATTAAGCTGCATTACCTCTGATCTTAGGTAAGGAGCACTTAATGTATAACGCTCACAAGACTTAGGTAATTCAACCTTAGTTGCCTCAGTCTTTGAATTATTAATAACAAGGTAGCATACACCATCCTTGCCATCCTTTCTAGAATGACAATATACGTGTGCACCTTCACGAATTTCTTCATTAGTATTGTAAACTGTTTGTCCCATTAATCTGTTCCATAATAATACCGCAAAGTAATTAGGACGAACATCAAATGTACCATGCTCTAGGAAGCCATAAGCTGATGATGCTAATGTGTTGTGGAAAATAATACCATCAGTAACTTGAGCAAATTCTCCTAGCTCATTTAGTGTACGGAATACATCTGTAAATGTACAAGCCCAAGTGTTTCCACCTCCACCTGCATCTCCAGATTCAGTTACCCACATTTGACCATTTGGACACCATCTATCTCTATATGGTGCCATCATACGAGCTGTAGTACCAGGTATTCCTAAATATTCATCAGAAATTGTTTTTTCAAAATCCCAATGCATATGTGGCATAGCAGCCGCTAATCTATCAGAAATACCATTATAATAATGATAGCTGAATACATCGATTGGTTGAGTATGACCCTCCATTAATTGTTCTGTAGTACAATTATCTGGCATCATTGCAGCTAATGCAGCTGCATCAACATCCTTAGATGAAGAACCAGCAAATACTGTACAAGGACCTACAACCTTACAATTAGGATAATTTTCCTTAACCCACTTGAAGAATAAATCTTGGTCTCTTACATATTGCTCTGCAGTATAGCCTAAAGGTGCTCCTGAGTAAGAAAGCATATTAGGCTCATTCATAAATTCTGCTGCTTCAATTTCACAGCCATGCTCCTTAGCAACACTAAATAATAATTCAGCTTGACTAGGATTCCATGGTTCATTTGCCTTGTGTAAACCTTCACAATTGTTTACTGAAACTAATAGCTTAGCATTGATTGCCTTACAGAAATCTAAAACGCCAATCCATTGCTCCTTTGTTAATACGCTTTGATAACCCTCAGGTGCCTTGCCACCTGTATGTCCATCAAAATCATAATAAGTCTTAGTAGCCCATGTACCAGAAACACGAACCCATACAGGACCGAATTCCTTAGCAAGCTTTCTAAGCTTTTCATTATATAAGTCAATTGGTGGATAAACTTGCATTATACTAGCAAAGTCAGCCATGCTTCTTACAGGTGGAAATGGCTCCTTACCTGCAATTTGCTCCTTAGTATATGCCTTCCAGAAAGTACCACCAGTAACCTCTGTCATTTCAACATTATAAGACATTAGATATGAATCAACATTTCTAATAGCTTGTAAATCTTTGTTTTGTAATTTAACAAATTGTGCCATAAATAAAATCCTTTCTACATTTATACGATTATATTATATTATAATTGTCAATGTAAAAAAATTACTATTAATGGCTTATTATTTACAATTCTTGCGATAATAAAGCCTATTGCATATACAATAAGCTTGATTAAATACATATTATTCTTCAACTAATTCATCGACTGGATCTGCTAGAGCTTCTACTGCAGGAACCATAACTGTTCCACTGTAGCATTCAAACAATTCTTCAACATAAGAAGAATCTAGCTTTCTAGTAAATAATGATACTGTAGGTACAATTATTAAGCTTGCAAGCATTCCAACAACACCCATATATATAGAATCTGACATAAATCTTAGTGCAAAGGATTCACTTGCTGAAAAGCCCAAGAACTTCATCACTAAGCTAAATATACCTAATCCTACCCCAACAACAAATGATGTCCATACAGATGCCTTTGTAGTCTTCTTCCAAAATAAGCCAAATAAGAATGGTCCAAGGAATGCTCCTGAAATTGCACCCCAAGAAACACCCATTAAGGAAGCAATATCACTAGTTAAATCCTTTGGCCCATAAAACTGGAATATTGCTAATCCAGCAGAAACAACTATAAACACTAAGCATAGAACACGTAATGTCCAAATATTTTCTTTTCTATCCTTTTTTATGGAGCTAATTAAATCAACATTTACTGTTGATGCAGATGTAATAACCAATGATGCTAATGTTGACATTGATGCAGCTAAAACCAAGACAACAACTATTCCAACTAAAAGATTATTAAGTAATTCGTTATTAGATAAATTAGATACCATAGTAGGGATTATATTAGAGCTCGATATAACTGGAGCACCAGCTTCACCTGCTTCAACAAATACTCTACCAAAGCCACCAAGGAAATAGCAGCTTCCTGCAACTATAATAGCAAAGGCAGTTGAAATAAAATTTCCCTTCTTAACCTGAGCTTCATTTGTAATTGAATAAAACTTACCAACCATTTGTGGAAGCCCCCATGTACCCAATGATGTTAATAACACAACAAACACTAAATGTACTGGATCTGGTCCAAAAATAGAAGTATACTCCCATCCACTTTCAGCTAAAACCTCTAAAGAGCCCATTAGACCGCCGTTTTTATTTAAAACGAATACAACTACTAGTGCAATACCAACAAGCATTATAAGGCCTTGTATAAACGAATTAATGGCTGTTGACATCAAGCCGCCAATAACAACATAGATACCGGTAATAATTGAAATGATTAAAATCCATACCCAATATTGATCAAAGCCAAACGCAATAGCAAATAAGCTTGATAATCCATTATAAAGGGCTGCAGTATACGGAATTAAAAATACAAATACTATAACTGAAGCAACTATCTTTAAAGCCTTTGAATCGAATCTCTTTCCAAAAAAATCTGGCATCGTTGCTGAATTTAACTTTTGAGTAATTAATCTTGTTCTTCTACCTAAAACACTCCAGGCTAATGATGAGCCTATAAAGGCATTACCTAAGCCAATCCATAATGCTGATACACCAAATTCCCAACCAAAGCTTCCTGCATAGCCAATAAAAATTACAGCTGAAAAGTAGCTAGTACCATACGAAAATGCTGATAGCCATGGTCCTACATTTCTACCACCAAGCATAAAATCATTTGAATTTTGTGCTTTTTTTCTACAATGATATCCTATATATAATGTTGATGCGAAAAACAAAACAATTAATAGTATCTTAACAAACATAATAATCCCCCTTAAAAATATATTATTCTGTTGTTTGAAGCTCTACTAAAGACTTCTTACAATATTTCTCCCTAATTTTTGGTTTTTCTATCTTACCAGTTGCATTTCTTGGAACTGGTTCAAAAATATAAATTTTTGGACGCTTATATCTAGGTAGCTCAAACGAGAATTTTTCTAGCTCCTCTTGAGTTAAAGTCATACCTTCTTTTACTTCTACTATTGCTGCAGCTATTTCCCCTAAGCGCTTATCAGGTAAGCCTATTACTGCAACATCCTTAATCTTATCATGCTTTCTTAAGAAGTCCTCAATTTGAACTGGATATAAATTCTCACCACCAGTAATTATTACATCCTTCTTTCTATCAACTAGATAGATAAAGCCATCCTTATCCTTTTTAGCCATGTCACCAGTATACAACCAGCCATCCTTTAATACCTCATTTGTAGCCTCAGGATTTTTGTAATAGCATTCCATAACACCTGGACCTTGAACAATTAATTCACCAACCTCTTCGATACCAACCTCTGCGCCAGCTTCATTAACTATCTTAACATTCCATAAATAGCCTGGAACACCAATTGCACCCACATGGTCAATATTTTCTACACCTAAATGAACACAGCCAGGACCAATTGATTCTGATAAACCATAATTAGTATCGTAATCATGGTTAGGGAACATTTTCTTCCATCTTTGAATTAATGATGGTGGTACAGGCTGAGCACCAACATGCATTAATCTCCATTGATCAAGCTTATATTCATCTAACTTAATTTCACCACTATCAATTGTATCTAAAATATCTTGTGCCCAAGGTACTAATAACCAAACTATAGTACAGCATTCCTCAGATATAGCATTGAAAATCCATTCAGGCTTAATACCTCTTAATAGAACAGCCTTTGACCCAGATAGCAGGCTACCAAACCAGTGCATTTTAGCACCTGTGTGATATAAAGGTGGCATGCATAAGAATACATCTTCCTTTTTTTGAGAGTGATGCTTTTGTTCTGTTAAGCATGATGATACTAATGCCTTATGTCTATGTAATATAGCCTTTGGAAAGCCAGTTGTACCACTAGAAAAGTATATAGCGGCAAAATCATCTTCTGTTAGTTCTATCTCTGGCTTTGATGTAACAAAATACTTAATGATATCAAAATAATGATCAGCAAATGGCACCTTAGATGTACCAACAAAAATCAAGGTTTGAACTAGAGGTGTATGGTCAGCTATTGGCTCAACACGTCCAATAAACTCCTCACCAAAAATTAAGCAGCAGCAATCAGCTAGCTCTAAGCAATACTTAATTTCATCTGATGTATATCGATAGTTCATTGGGACAGCTAGTGCACCTGTTTTTAATATTCCAAAATATATAGGTAGCCACTCTAAGCAATTTGTTAATAGAACAGCAACCTTATCTCCTTTCTTAATACCCTTGCTTAATAATAGATTAGCAAAACGATTTGCATCATCATCAAATTCCTTCCATGTTATTGCACGACGGTATTCAAGACTTGTTGAAGGCTCAATAAGATTAAATTCCCTCCAAGTACGATATCCCTCTGACTTCTTTTGTGGATTAATCTCCACTAAGCATTCATCATTTGGAAAATCTCTTGCATTTTTCTCTAAAAAATTTGTAATTATCATAAAATAATCCTCCTAATAAAAAAGTCCTTTCATTACGAAAGGACGTCAATAACGTGGTACCACCTTAATTTATCTTGATTTGCTTCAAGACCTCATTAATGCGCATAACGATCGCCACCGTCTTATCATACTTATATTTCCGATAAGAAGCTCCAAAGCCGTAATTCATATTTTATCCTGTGCTATTTTTCACCATCCAATAGCTCTCTAAAACATAAGATGAAATATTACTTGTGCTTTTTCATCACTTTATGAAATAAAATTTAATTCATTTTACCATTTATTAAAATTATTGTCAATAAAATATGTTAATTTTTGTATATTTCACTTCCGTCAATAATTTCAATGTCATTTTGTTCTAAAATCGACTGTGTTAATTCCAAATTTGTTGTCTTAACAATAGCCACAGCCTTTTTATGGTAATGCCCAATAAATGAATAAATATAAGTAATATCAATATTATTATCATTAATAATTTTTAAAACACTACCTAGGCCATTAGGTACATCTGGAATAGTAAAGCCTAAAACATTTGTGATACGAGCTGTATAATTTTGACCCTTTAATAAACCAAGTGCCTTTTCTGGATTATCACATATCAACCTTAAAATACCATAGTCAGCTGTATCTGCAACTGATAAGGCTCTAAGATTAATGTCATTTTCTCCTAAAATAGAAATTACATCAGCAATAGAGCCGCCCTTGTTTTCTACGAATATAGAAACTTGACTAACAAACATAAATATACCTCCTAGCTTAATTTTCTATTATCAATAACTCGCTTTGCCTTACCTTCACTTCTTTGAATAGTATTAGGACTTACAAGCCTTATATTAGGTCCAATGCCAAGCATTGTACGTAAATCAGACTTAATTTTGTTTTGAATATTTTCAATAGTTCTAACATCATCAGCAAATAATTCCTGTGACATTTCAACTAAAATATCAAATGTGTCTGTATTATTGACTCTATCTACAATAATTTGATAATTTGGTGTAATAGAATCACCAATCTTTAATAATACCTCTTCAATTTGAGAAGGGAATACATTTACTCCTCTAATGATTAGCATATCATCACTTCTACCCTGAGGCTTCTTCATTCTAATGTGTGTTCTACCACACTTACATGGCTCTGCGATTAACTGACATAAATCTCTTGTACGATAACGAATTATTGGAGAGCCTTCCTTTGTAATTGTAGTAAACACAAGCTCTCCTACCTTACCATATGGTAAAACCTCTAATGTTTCCGGGTCAATAATTTCAGGAATAAAGTGGTCTTCATTAATATGCATACCAGCTTGATATTCACATTCATACGAAACACCAGGACCTAAAACTTCTGTTAGTCCATAAACATCATATGCTTTAATCTTGAATGTTTTTTCGATTTTCGCACGCATTTCCTCTGTCCAAGGCTCTGCACCAAAAATACCAATTCTTAGCTTCAATTGATCTATAACTCCCATTTGCTCAGCAGTTTCAGCTAAATACATTGCATATGATGGAGTACAGTATAGAACTGTTGCTCCAAAATCAATCATTGTTTCAATTTGGCGAGCTGTATTTCCTGAAGATATTGGTATAAGAGTACAACCAAGCTTTTGAGCTCCTATATGAGCACCAAACCCACCAGTAAATAATCCATATCCAAATGAAACCTGAACAACATCATCCTTAGTAACACCTAAAGCAGTAAGCTGTCTAGCCATCATATCGCTCCATAGCTCTATATCATTTTTAGTATAGCCTACTACAATTCTTTTACCTGTTGTACCACTAGATGCATGTAGCTCTACGATGTCCTTTAGAGGTGCAGCAAATAAGCCATATGGATAGTTATCCCTTAAATCAGTTTTATATGAAAATGGAAGCTTATGTAAATCCTCTACCCCATTTATGTCATCAGGTGTAAGATTAAGCTCATTCATTCTATTTCTAAAGCATTCCACATTTTCATAGCATCTTTTTACAGTTTCCTTTAACCTTCTGCCTTGAAGCTTAGTTAGCTCACTACGCTCTAGGCATTCAGCATCCTTTTGATAATACATAACATTACACCTTCAATCAAATCTCGCAATTATAACCTAAATCAAATGCCTTTAGATTGACATCTAATAGCTTTGCAGGCACAGTTGATTTAATAACCTCAACCCATTTTTCATAGGCTATATTTGTTGATTTTGCCATTACTCCAATTAATACAACATTTACTGCCTTAATATTGCCAGCCTCCTTAGCAAGCTTTACAGCATCAAAGCATTTTGTATTAACCTTTGAGCTGATTTTTTCTTCTATATTTTCTGGATATACTAAAGCACCAGTAATAACTGGCATAGGATTTATTTTTTGATTATTAATAATAATAGTTCCATCCTTTTTTAAATAAGGTAATGCTCTATAAGCCTCAAGTAATTCAAAAGCTAAAATAATATCAGCCTCGCCTTTATCAATAATTGGAGAATACACCTTGTCACTAAACTTAACATAGGTTACTACACTACCACCACGTTGAGACATACCATGAACCTCTGATACCTTAACATCATAGCCCTCGTTAATTACTACATTACCTAAAATTCTAGAGGCTAATAGTGTACCTTGACCACCAACACCAACGATCATTATATTCATATTATTCAGCCTCCTTTTCGATAGCTTTAAATGGACATACGTTAACACATAAGCCACAGCCATTACATTGTGTCTTATCTATTACAACCTTGCCGTCACAAACTGAAATTGCAGGACAGCCAAGCTTCATACAAAGCTTACAATTCTTACAATTTTCAGTTATCCTACAATTTCCAACATATTTTACTGTTTTAAGAAGAGCACATGGTCTTTGAGCAATAATTACTGAAGGCTCCTCTACTTCTACCTCTTCCTTAACAACAGCCTCAAAATTCTTAACATCAAATGGATCAGCAACAACAATTCGCTTAATACCAACAGCCTCAGCAAGCTTAATTAAATTAACCTGATTAGTTTCCTCTAATCTAATTGTCTTGCCTGTAGTTGGATTTTGTTGATGTCCAGTCATACCTGTAATAGAGTTATCTAAAATAATTACAGTATTAGCACCCTTGTTGTATACAATATCAATCAAGCCAGTAATACCTGAATGAATAAATGTTGAATCACCTATTACTGATACTAGCTTTTTATTAAACTCTTTTCCTCTAGCCTTTGCCATACCGAAACCTGCAGACACAGATGCACCCATACAAATAGTTGTATCAACAGAGGCAAGTGGAGCAACAGCACCTAATGTATAGCATCCAATATCACCAGAAACTGTAAGACCTAGCTTCTTTAATACATAGAAGGTTCCTCTATGTGGACAGCCAGCACACATTACAGGTGGACGTGCAGGAATTTGCTCCTCTACATTTATATATTCATTTCCTTCAATTCCTAAAATAGCCTTTTTGATCATAGAAGGAGTATACTCACCTAGCAATGAGAATAATTCCTTACCCTTACAAGAAATACCTAATGCTTTAACATGCTCTTCAAAGAAAGGATCTAATTCCTCAATAATATAAAGCTCATCGTGGCATTCTGCAAAGCTCTTAATCAAATCAGTGGGTAAAGGATATACTAAACCAAGCTTTAAATAATCAACGTTATTTCCTAAAGCTTCCTTTGAATACATATAAGAAATACCAGATGTAATAACACCAATTCTTGAACCGTTATTTTCAATAGTATTTAAGCTTGTATTGTTAGCAAAATCTACCTCCTTAGCTTGACGTTGCTCAACAACAACATGACGCTTAATAGCATTACCTGGCATCATAACATACTTGCTGATATTTTTTTCATAATCCTTAAGCTCATAAGCTTCCTTATCACAAAGCTCAACTAATCCTTGAGAATGAGAAACTCTAGTAGATAGCCTTACAAACACTGGTGTATCAAATTCCTCACTAAGCTTAAATGCTAACTTAGTGAACTCCTTACATTCTTTAGAATCAGAAGGCTCAAGCATCATTACCTTAGATGCCTTAGCATAGTGACGTGAATCCTGCTCGTTTTGGCTTGAATGCATCGAAGGGTCGTCTGCAACAACAATTACAAGTCCGCCGTTAACGCCGGTGTAGGACATTGTAAAAAGAGGGTCAGCGGCAACATTTAAACCAAC
>JAZNYN010000063.1:0-1669 GCA_045594405.1 Anaeroplasma sp. | reverse complement strand
ATAATAATTACCATTTAAATATACTTCATATTCAGCTGTATAATATACATCATTATTCTCTAATTCAAACGACGCTGCCAAAGCATCAATAAATAATGTATTGATCATAAAAACCACCAACTTTAATATATATTATACTTCTTATAGCACTATTTATCAATTTATATGTAGCGTATAAATTATAATACCATTTTAATTGGATAAAACATTAGATAATTTCATTTTAAATTCATTTAGATTAATAGGCTTAGAAATATGCTCATTCATCCCACTTTTAGTATTTCTTTCAATATCCTCCTCGCAGGCATTAGCTGTTAAGGCAATGATAGGAATCCTATTTGCATCAGCTTTTTTAGAGCTTCTAATAGCTTTTGAAGCATCATAGCCATTTACATTCGGCATCACAATATCCATTAATATCGCATCAAATGTATTTTCTTCGTTTTCCTCATAAATGTTAATTGCCTCTTGTCCATCACAGGCTTCAACCACATTAACGCCTAAGCCCTTCAAAAACATCGTGCTTATTTCACGATTTATATCGTTATCATCAACTAATAATATCGTATAATTTGATAAATCCAGCTCTGAGCTTGATGTATATTTACACTTACTCTCTAAATCAGAGTCAAACTCAAAGCTAAGCTTAACGGTAGTACCACATTGCTTTTTACTCTTTATAGATATTTTACCATCTAATAAATCAACAAACCTCTTAATTAAGGTCATTCCTAATCCAGACCCCTTATGGCTATTTTTATTTGAACCACCTTCTTGAGTAAAAGGATTCCAGATTACCTTTAAAAAGTCCTTATCTATTCCAATTCCATTATCCTTAATAATTATATTAATCCCTAATCTTCCAGATGACGTTTTATGCTCCTTTAGGGTAAGATTAATAGTTCCACCCTCTGGTGTAAACTTTACGGCATTACCTAATAGATTAATTAATATTTGTCTAAGATATAGCTCATCAGTTAATACATTGCTATTAGATAAATTACAATATGTTTTTACTAGCTTATGCCCCTTAGTTCTTGCAAGTCCTTCTATCATGTCAAAGGAGCAATCTATTAGCTTTATCAAATTAACACTTTCATGTCGTAATGAATTCTTACCAAGCTCAGACTTACTTAAATCTAAAATATCATTTAGTAGATTTAAAAGACTATTAGATGACCTTCCAATCCTTTCTATACAATATTTCATTTTTTCTGGGTTATCTATATTTTCACTTGCAATATTATTCATTCCAATAATTCCATTTAATGGAGTCCTAATGTCATGTGACATAAATGATAAAAAGGATGAGCTAGAAACATTAAACTCCTCTGTAACAAATAGTGAGGTAGCTAAAAACTGACTTGAGATACATAGCTTACCAATGTTTAGAAAATCCTTACCTATTAGCTTTCTGTAAATTATCATAATCAATAGAATTAAAACTATAGTAATAAAGGCCATCACTGGAGTAAATAAATAAGTTGTATATATTATACCTGCAGAATATTCCGATAAGGTTTCAGCTGGCGAACACACCACTAAATTTGCATTTATACTTTGAAGCCCTACATTAATAATAAATAATTCTTTATCATAGCCATTATATTTTAATTCAACTGGATTATAGTTTTTAATTGGATTACCTGTATCTAATTTATTTTTGTGA
>JAZNYN010000062.1:0-12348 GCA_045594405.1 Anaeroplasma sp. | reverse complement strand
AATTCAACAGGATATAACTATATCCTTGATATGACACAAGAGGCTATCCAATCTGGTGATTATAAGGGTGTAGCAATGATTCATGGTGGATGCTTCGAGGCTGTTAACATTGCAGAGGATGATTCTAATGCATTAGATGTTGCTGTTTTCCGTTCATCTACATTAGAACAAGCAACTTATTATGTTGATGATGAAAATACTAAGGAATACAATAAATATGTAGATTCATATTATATCTATTTATTTAATCCGAATTTCAACGTAATTGATGTTAACAATGGTTCTGCTTTAACTAATCAAACTTGCTTCGTGTTCTATGGCTCTACTGGTACATATTATTATTACTTTAAGGTAGATGGCACTTATAATCCAAGTAGCTATGCTGAAAAGCCAGTTACACCAGAGGAAGCAATTATGAAGGGTGAGCGTTCATTATTTAGTAATTATGATAACTGGGGCTTTTATTCATTAACTCTTACTGATACAATGGTTAATAGCATGAACATCGGTACTATTAGCAGCTTTGGTATTTTAGATAGCCAAGGACAAAGCGTTGCTACTATAAATATTGCTTTAGATTTTACTGGTTCATATTTCGATGATACTCAAGAATTGGTTACAGTTTACAATACTTATATTGATGAGGTAACTAAGGAAGGTGTAACTGATGAGGAAAAGGAAGCTGCAGTTAAGAAGTTTAATGATTTTTATGAAGGTGAAAATGGCTTTGAGGCACGCTTCTTAACTAATCCTAATTATACATTTAGATATGCTGATAATGTATTACAACCAGCTAAGCTTGTTTGGTCTTCAATCGGCTTAATTGCTTTATATGTTTTAGGTGCTGCATTATTATATATCCTATGCTTCCACTTCAATAAGGTACGTTCTATATTTACTAAGAACGCTTATAAGGATTATGAAACAAAGAAGCCTTCAACTACAAAGGCTAAGAAAGCTTCAAAGGAGGATTCTGCACCAGTTGTAGAGGCTGAAATTGAGGAAATAAACGAAGTTCCTGTAGAGGAAGCTCCTGAGGAAAAAGAATAATTTATATTTATAAAGATGGTGTAAACCATCTTTATTTTTTATTTTTTAAGTGATATAATTTAATTAGAATTTTACATATGGAGGAGTTTAATATGGCAAATAATTTAAAGGGCACAAAGACAGAAGCTAACTTATGGTATGCATTTGCTGGGGAATCTCAAGCAAGAAATAAGTATACTTATTATGCTTCAAAGGCTAAGAAGGAGGGCTATGAGCAAATTGCTGCTTTATTCTTAGAAACTGCTGAAAACGAAAAGGAGCATGCTAAGCTTTGGTTTAAGGAATTAGGTGGAATTGGTAGTACTGCTGAAAACCTAAAGGCTGCGGCAGCTGGTGAGCATGAGGAATGGACTGAAATGTATGCTGAGTTTGCTAAGGTTGCAGAGGAAGAAGGCTTTACTAGAATCGCTGCAAAGTTTAGAGGTGTATTAGAAATTGAAAAGCATCATGAGGAAAGATATTTAGCTTTACTTGCTAATGTTGAAAATGATGAGGTATTTACAAAGAAGACTGGTCTTTCTGTATGGAAATGCCGCAATTGTGGTCATATTATGGTTACTGAAGCAGCACCTAAGGTATGTCCAGTTTGTGATCATCCTCAAAGCTATTTTGAGCTAGAAGCTAAGAATTACTAGAATAAATTTATTTAAAGGTCACTTATGTGGCCTTTTTTCTATTTTTCACAGTGTAATCACATTGACAAAAGCATAAAAAAACACGATAATTAAGTTGATTATTTATGTTAAGAAGGCTTTGTAAATGAGGTGTATATTATGAAAAATAAGCTATTAGGCTTTATTCTAATCATAGGAGTATCAATTATATCTATATTTGGTTTAACGTCTTGTGATTTAGAGGGAATATTTAATAAGTGTTCAAAGCTAGCTGAGCCTGTTGTAGTATTAGAGGATGATACTGCAAGCTGGCAAGAAATTGAAAATGCTAGTAATTATGAAATTGATATTGATGGAGCTATTGTTACTGTGGAAAAAACAGTCATTAGCAAGAAAATGGAGCTTGGTCAAAGCTTAAAGGTAAGGGCTATAGGTGATGGAGTTAAGTTTATTTCAAGTGATTGGAGTAATACAGTAACCTATGAGCTTAGTGGGGATGATAATCCTCAGCTAGTTAAATTGCCTGCACCTACAGTATCATTATCAGCTGCTGGTATAGCAAGCTTTGAGGCTATTGATGGTGCTACAGGATATCAATACATAGTTGATGGTGTAGCACAAACAACAAGTGAGCTAAATGTTCAGCTAACAAATGGACAATCATTTAAGGTTAAGGCTCTTGGTGATGGCATTACTACCTCAGATAGTGATTATTCTAATGAGGTAACCTATATATTAGGAGCTACAAGTATTAAGGATTTAGTAGGGGGTAATGAATATACAGTTTGTGGTATAGTAGCTGCAGTTAACGCACAAAGCTTTGTTTTAAGTGATGAGACTGCCTCTGTTTTAGTATATTTAGGCTCTAGCTGGAATTCTGATGTAGTGGTTGGTGATAGGGTATCTGTTACAGGCACTACATCAATTTATGGTAAAGCAATTCAATTTGGAACATCTTCAACATATACTGTTCTTGGTAAGAATAATATTAGCTATCCAGATGCAGAGGAGGTTAATATTAATTTTATTACTAATGCAACCCAAGAGGAGGCTTTAGCGCCAGTATATGTAGTATTAAAGGGTACGTTAAGTATTTCAAACGGCAGGTATTATAATGTTTCAACAGCTGTTAATGGTGTGTATGGTAGCATTTCATACCCTAAGGAAGATTTAAGCAAATTTGATGGCAAGGATATTGTTGTAGAAGGATATTTTACAGGTGTTACAGGTTCTAACGCATACCTTAATATTTGTGCAACTAAGGTATATGAATATACTACTGGTCTAAAAATACAAGATGAATATGCCGGCTTAAAGGCTGGAACAATTACTGAACACACTGTATGGACATTTACGGGTGAAGTAGTTGATATGACTGCAACAGTATTTAATAATACATATGGTACATATAATGTAAAGCTAATTGTAGATATTGAAGGTGTATTGGTTGGAGTTTATAATGGACAGGTTAATTCTCAATATCCATCTAGCATTCCGAATTTAGCTGTTGGAACTCAGTTAACGGTTACTGGTACTATTGCTGAAAATTACACTATGTCCTCTGGAAATTATACAGTTAGTATTGAGTTTTCATATCCGGAAATATCATGGGATGATACAAGTGTAGGTACAACAGATGTTAAATTTGTAATGATTAATGATACTCATGGTGCTTTAACTGATTCATCTAGCTCTGTTTCTATTGGTAGAGTAGATACATTGTATAATGAGCTTGAAAGTGCAAATGGACAATATATTAAGATTCATAATGGTGATGCCTTCCAGGGCTCATATGTAGTAGGTGCTAAATATGGATTACCTTTATTAGAGGCATTAAATGTAATGGATTTTGATTGTTTTGTATTAGGTAACCATGAATTTGACTGGGGCATTGATAAGATTGCTGCATATAAAGATGGTAATTACACAAATGGTGAGGCAAACTTCCCATTTTTAGGTGCTAATATTTACTATGCTGGAACAACTACTCGTCCTAATTGGATTGATGCATACAAGGTTATTGAATATGGTGATATTAAGGTTGGTGTGATTGGTGTGATTGGTGCTGATCAAGAATCTGATATTTTAACTAGATATGTTGAGGATTACAGCTTTGTTGATCCTGTAAACCTAATTAAGCAATATGCTTCCCAATTAAGAACTCAAGAGGGCTGTGAGGTTGTTGTGGTGGCAACTCATAATTATGATGAAAATCTAAATTCAAGAATTGCTCAATTATCAGGTGATTCAATTATAGATTCAATTTTCTGTGCACACACTCATCAAAGAATTAATACTAGTGTGGCTAGAGCTGATGGTGTAAATATTCCAGTTGTTCAAAATACTCATAAGAATAACTTAACAACAGAGGTTATTTTAGAGCTTAATGACAACTTAAGCCTAGCTAGCTATAGGGTAAATCAAATTAATCCTTCAAACTATGCTATATCAGATGATGTTCAAAAGGTTATTGATAATTATAGTGATTTAATTGAGGATTCCTTAGCGTCATTAGGTAAAACAACTAGCTCAATTTCTAAGAGTACATTGGGTAGATATGCAACAGAAGCAATGCTGGATTATGAATACTGTGAGGCTAGCTTTGATGGTAAAATCGATTTAGCAATAATTAATACTGGTGGTGTACGTGCAACTATCGATTCCGGAACAATTACTAAGGCAGATGTATTTGAGGTATTCCCATTTAATAATATGGTGGTATTAGTTAACCTTGATGGTGCATCATTAAAGAAGGTTTATAATAGTAATTCAGGATATTTATATTTAGGTGTTGCAGATGAAATTGGCTCTATTAGTAGCTTAAAGGATACAACTATTTATCAATTAGCTATAATAGATTATGTATTTGAATCTACTTATTCAAGCTATGATGTATTTGATAGGCTAGATTCAAGTCAATTCATTGAGACTGACATAATTATGAGAGATATCCTAATTGAATATATCGATGCATTATATTAATAAGCTTAAGGCCAAGAGATTGGCCTTTTCTTTTTGTTTTATCGATTGTAAAAATATAGAAATTTTGATAAAATTAAGATAGATATTACAATTCATTAAGAGGTGCTTTTATGGCAAAAAAAATAACAAAGATAGTTTTAATTTCACTAGGTGGACTTATTGGCTTAGCTTTATTAGCATGTGCGATATTAGCTATAAATCATGCTACATACAAGGTTGATGAGCCAGATGAGAAAATTGAAAATACAACTGGACTAGTTCAAGCCTCTGGTCGTTCCTTATATGATGAGCAAGGCAATAGGCTACAATTAGTCGGAATTAATGCAGGACAAATATTAATCCAAGAGGGCTGGATGGGCTTATTCTCATTAGAGCCTATGAGAAATGAGGATGGCTCATACGTTAAGGATAAGGATGGCAACATTCAATATCCTGAGTTTTCTGAAGAAGAGTTTAGAGAGGGATTAAAATCTAACCCTAATTTAGCCTCATATGATATAGATGAGCTAATGAAATATTATTGGGAGCAATTCTTCATTGAGGAGGATTTTAGAATCATCAAGGAGGATTTGGGTCTTAATACAATACGTCTTCCATTTTATTATTTAAATATATTAAACGAGGATTTAAGCCTAAAGACTAAGGAGGAGGCCTTCTGGTATTTAGATTGGTTCTTATCAATGTGTCAAAAATATGACCTATATTGTGTGCTTGACCTTCATGGTGCACCTGGCAGTCAAAACGGCTATGAGCATAGTGGTGCAAAGGAAAGAGTTGCAGGATTGTGGGAATCTGAGGAAAATGTTAATGCAACAATTGCCTTATGGGACTACATTTCAGAATATTATACAAATGATAAGCCAGAGCTTGGTAAGGTTATCGCAACCTATGATATTTTAAACGAGCCTACTATCGAATACAAAAAGACAACAACTAAGGCTTGCTGGGATGTGTTTGATAAAATATATGATGTAATAAGAGAAAATGGTGATAACCATGTTATTACATTTGAGGGCTGCTGGAGCTATGCTGCACTTCCTGATCCAGAGGATTATGGCTGGGAGAATATTCAATATGAATATCATTGGTATAATTGGTTTACTGATTTTATTAACTACGACATGTTCTTTATTTATCAGGATATGAACAATATTGGTAGGGATTATGAAGTTCCAGTACTAATTGGTGAGTTTACTGCCTTTGAGGATAGAAAGGCTTGGGATAAGGTTTTAGGCTTATTTGATGAAAGATATTATTCTTGGACCGTTTGGAACTACAAGACTTGCGTAACAGGCTGGTGGACCTCATCATGGGGTGCCTATACTATTCAAATGAAGGCTGTAACTGAATGGGAGGAAACAAAGTGTAATGTTGCTACATGTACATATGAGGAGTTTATCGAAACCTGCAACATGTGTAGAACAGGTAGTCCAAATTGTGTTACAAGCACATTATATGATGTTTTAGTGGATTATAAGAATAAAGGCTAAACTTGACTAAAAGTTTTGCTTGTGCTAAAATCAATTAAGTTTTAAAGGGGGTAATTGATATGAATAAAATAACAAAGGCTGTTATTCCTGCAGCTGGCTTTGGTACTAGATTTTTGCCTTATACTAAGGCTCTTCCTAAGGAAATGCTTCCTATTATTGATACACCTACAATTGAATATATTGTTAGAGAATGTGTAAATAGTGGCATAAAGGACATATTGATTATTATCAGCCCTGGCAAGGAGCTAATTAAAACTCATTTTGGACACAATAAGGCCTTTGAGGATTTCTTGATTAAGAAGAATAAAGCTGAGGAATTAGAATTAATTACTGAGCTTCCAAAAATTGTTAACGTTGAATTTACATATCAATATGAGCAGCTAGGCTTAGGTCACGCTGTACTATGTGCAAAGGAATTTGCAAACGGTGATGATTTTGCATTGCTTTTAGGTGATGATATTTATATATCAGAGGGTAAGCCTGCAACGCTTCAAATGATAGAGGCATATAACCAAACTCAAGCAAGTATTTTAGGTACATTAGAGGTTGATTATGCTGATGTATCTAAGTATGGTATATGTGAGCCTCTTCCTAATCAAGAGGGTAGATTAGCTAAGCTTAACAGTGTTATTGAAAAGCCTTCTAAGGAGGAAGCACCCTCTAATCTAGCAATAGGTGGAAGATATATTTTAAGTAATAAGATATTTAGCTATCTGGAAAATCAAGAAAAGGGTAAGGGTGGAGAAATCCAGCTTACTGACTCTATCCTTCGAATGATGAAGGAAGAGGATGTGTATTCCTTAAGCATTGATGCTAAGCGTTATGACATTGGCTGTAAGAAAGGCTTTTTAGAAGCAACAATTGATATAGCATTATCAAGAGCTGATTTAAAGGAAGATGCTCAAAAAATTATAAAGAAGCATATATAATATTTAACTCCTTCAAAATTTGAGGGAGTTTTTATTATATTTGTGTTATAATGAATATAAACATTATTAATGTATATATGGGGTGATGCTATGAATAAGGCTGCAGCTTGTATTAAGCTACTTGAGGTATTGAATACAAAAAGCATTATGTCTAGAACGGAGCTTGCTGATTTAATCAATACTAATCCAAGAAATATTAATGAGTATATTAAGGAAATAGAAATGGCTGGCTATTCCGTAGAGGCTGTAAGAGGTAAGTATGGAGGCTATAGATTAGATTCAAATGGACTATTTCCAGTTTTAAAGCTTACAGATAGCGAAAAGGAGGTAATCCAAAGAGCCATCCTATTTTTGAAGGGTCAACAGGATTATCTTGAGCAAAATGAATTTATTCATATCATGGGTAAGGTTTTATCATCTGTTTATTCAGTGTCAGCTATAGAGCCTGTTAAGATGATAGATAGGTTCCCGCTTAATATGCCAAAGGATGATTTACTTGATCGTTATAGCACATTAAATGAAGCAATGGCTAGCTATAATAAGTGTGAAATAGAATATATGTCTTCAGCTAATAAGCTAAAGACTCATATTATTCATCCTTATAAGCTATATATTTATAATGGGTCTTGGTTTGTTTTAGCATGGAATGAAACAATAAATGATTTTGGATATTTTAAGCTTAATAGAATTGAGAAAATAGAGAAGCTACGTGATCACTTTACTATTATGAAAACATATAAGGAATCTGATTATTTAGATAGCTTTGGTATGAAGCAGCATGGTGATTACTATAGCATTAAGCTTAAACTAAAGGATTTATATACTGTAATAACTGAGCGTACATATGGTAAGAATCAAAGGGTTACTAAGCTTGATGATGAATATTCTATATTAGAATGTGATATGCAAAATAAGGATATGATTCTTTCATTTGTTTTAGGCTTTGGTAATCAATGTGAGGTACTAGAGCCAGAATGGTTAATTACTGATGTAAAGCATGAGCTAATAAATATAGCCAAGCTATATCAAAGGTAGAGTGGGTGATTAAATTGATAAAGCACGTATTTTTTGATTTTAATGGAACAATTATAGATGATGTGGATTTATGCTTAGAGCTTTTAAATGATATTTTAAGAAAGCAAAATAAACCACTTTGTGATAAAAATAAATATAAGCATGTGTTTAAGTTTCCTATAAGACAATACTACATTGATGCAGGTGTTGATTTTAGCATTGAATCATATGAATCACTTGCAGAGGAATTTATAGGAAAATACCAGCCACGTAGCCTAAGTGAATGTAAGCTTTATGATGGCTGTGTAGAGGCCTTTAAAAGGCTAAATGAGATGGGTGTATCAATCTATATCCTATCTGCAAGCCATAGAACAAATCTAATTGAGCAAACAAACCATTATGGTATTACTCAGTATTTTAAGGATGTCTTAGGAATTGATAATATCCATGCTGCAAGTAAGGTTCATATTGGAATTGACTACATGAAGGAAAATAGCATTGATCCTAGTGAGGCATGCTTCATAGGGGATACGCTTCACGATCATGAGGTTGCAGAGGCAATGGGCGTCAAGTGCTTTTTAGTTGAATGTGGTCATCAGGCAAGGGATGTTTTAGAGGCCTCAGGTGTAGAGGTATTAGCTAACACTAAGGATATAGTAGAAAGGATATAATATGGTTAAGTTATTTGTTGAGGATTATTATAACCTTAAGCTAGGTGAATTTCCTTATGATAAGGGACACTCAGCATTAGGTGAATATCATTACATTAAGCCAGAGGGTGAATATGGTAGCTTCTATGATCCTATATGTCTTCATCAATATCGCTCGTTAGATGGTAATTGGCTTGTAACTAGTGATGGAAAGGAAAGGTACCTTGAGCAAAATCGTGGTGACAATTCTAAGGGTGCATTTGAAAATGTTTATTCAGTACTAGTACATAAGGAAAGCCTATATGCTCCTTACACCATAGAGTTTGCCTTAAGAGTATTTGAGCTTAAGCATTATTGTGGTATGGCCTTTAACTATAGAACCTCTAGAGATTACTACGCAGTAGGAATCAAGGGTGATACTATTGCCTTATATAGAAGATATAATGAAGGCTTTGAAATAATTAAGGAGGCAAGCATTACCTTTGATAGCCTTCATTATTACAGCATTAAAATTAATGTAGCTGATAATGTAGAGGTTTATGTTGATAACAAGCTTATCATCGAGGCTCAAGTAAAGCTTATACCTGGATTAAAGCTTGCATATGTAGCTAAGTCGCTATGTAGATATGGTAGGCTTACCGTTTCGATGGAGGATGAAAACTATAGCTTACATACTATCCGCAAGAATGAGGAGGCACTAAGGCTAAATAAAAAGAAGGAAGCATATGCTCCTTTAAGGCTTATAAAGAAAATAAATCTAAATAGCTTCGGCTCAGGTCGTCAGCTTAGAATAGCTAAGGTAGATGGTAGGGTAATATTTTTACTTGCCCAGCATCAAAAAAGATATATTAGAGATTCGTTTGCTCACCTTTCATGCTTAACTGCCTTTGATATAGATGGTAATGTGCTTTGGCAGGTTGGAGAGCCTGATAATAGCTTTGATAACACTATGATTTCCTGTGATCTTCCATTTCAGATTGCGGATGTAAATGGTGATGGTGCGCTTGAGGTAATATATGCAAAAGATTTCGAGCTTATAATTGCTGATTTACCTACAGGTAATATACTAGCTAAAAAGCCAACTCCTGTTGTTCATGGCGATGAGCTTATCAAGAATCATCCATTTTATCATTTAAATGTTGATGCAATAAGGGTTGCAGATTTTGAAGGCTTAGGCTATAAGGGTAATATTGTTATTAAGGATAGATATCAAAATGCTTGGGCATTAGATAGGAATCTAAATGTTATGTGGAGATATAACCATAAGAACACTGGTCATTTCCCATATATTTATGATTTTGATAATGATGGTAGGGATGAAATGTTTATAGGCTATGATTTAGTTGATCATGATGGTGAAATAATATCAAGCCTACCAATGAATTTAGATCATACTGATGAGATTATTTATGCTAGGCTACATAAGGACCATCCAAAAAGATTAATATTAGCCTCAGGTAATGAGGGGATGAATATTTGTAATCTTGATGGAACCGTATATAAGCACAACGATATTGGTCATGCCCAAAGAATAAGCGTTGCAAAATATAAAAAGGACATAGAGGGCCTACAAATTTGTGCAACAGCCTTTTGGGGATCTGATGGAATAATTGCAATGTATGATTATGATGGTAATTTACTTCATAGTATTGAACAGCCATCTAATGGTAACATTATCTCACCAGTAGCTTATGATGGTAAGAATATATTATGCTTACTTAATTCATCACCTGAAGGCGGATTAGTAGATGGAAGCCTAGATAGGGTGGTTCTATTTGAGGATGATGGTCATCCAACCCTTGCATGTGAGGTATATGATATTGATTCAGATGGAATAGATGAAATAATTTGCTTCGACCAGCATGAAATGTGGATATATAAGGCAAGCGAATATATTCAAGGAGAGGAATATGAAAAATACCCTGATTCAGGTTTTTCAAATTATAGAGGAGAATATTTATTACCTAAAGAATAATATACTTGAAAAAGGGTAAAATTTATTATATAATAAATCGATGTTTAAAAACACGGAGGTTTTACAATGAAGAGAATTTTAAAAGGTGCTCTATCATTAATGGTAGCATTAATCGGTTTAATTGGATTAACAAGCTGTAACGATGAATATGACTTCTATGAGGATTTCACAGAAGCAGGCGTTAGCTTAGATAAGGATACAATGATTTATGAAGCAATTACTTTAGATGAAGCAAAGGCTAAAATTGATGCAGATGAAACATTCTTCTTAGCAATTGGTACATCACAATCAAAGTCAACAGCTTCTAATATTGCTCAATTACAAATTCAAGCTGATTACCTAGGCTTTGATGGTACAATTTATTTTGTTGATTCAACAAATTATATTGAAAAGAAGGCTGACCGTACAGCTGTTAGAGAAGCATTAGGTATTCATAATATTACTGAGTCAACTACATCAAGCTTAATTATTGTAGTTTATAAGGCAGGTAATATTGAATTAGATACTTCATACACAATCAATAACGATTATGTTGATTATGATCCACTAGACCCATTCTTAAGAAGTGGTGTTCTAGATTATGAAGCAATCGCATCTTATCTATTTAGAGATTTCCAATAATTAATTTAGGACTGGGTACCAGTCCTTTTAATTTGCCCAAAACAAAAAGCATCAGTTCAAATGAATTGATGCTTCTTATTTTTTATTAGGTAATTTTAATAAAGCATAAAGTAAAATAAAAAGTACAAAACACAATATTACAAAATCATCCAATATATCACCATATATAGTTTATGCAATTATTTACACTCTATACACTAATAATAAATTAATTTATGCATAATCTTTATTGGTGATTAATTTGTAAAGAGTCGTCTATAAAAGGATAAAAGAAAATATACTTAGGCTTAAGAAGGATAATGAGCTAATATTAGTATTAAAGGATAATGCCTATGGCTTTGGAGTAGATAAGGTATTTGATATTGCAAGGGCTTGTAATATAGATAGATTTGCAGTTAATAATATCGAAGAGGCAATATTCTTAAGGCTAAAGGATAAGGATATTGAGATATTGTTATTTGGATATCAAACAAATAATATAGGGTTTATTAAGGAATATAATATTCTTCCTTCTATTAGTACAGAGGAGGAATTTAATTTATATAAAGGCCATTCTATCAAAATGGCATTGAAATATGATTCTGGTATGAATCGCTTTGGCTTTAAAAGGATTAATGAGGATATGTTGTTATCACCATATATTACTACAATATATACCCATCTTGCTAAGGAGGATAGTGGTAATTATGACATTATCGATTATGTGCATGGCCTAGCCTTAAAATATAACAAGCTAGTTCATGTGGGTGGGTCTATTGCTTATTTCTACACAAGCCTTCCAATTAGAATAGGAGCAGCTATATATGATGGTGCTGATAGCCTTTATGGGAATGTGGTTTATGTTCATGAAGGAAAAAAGGGTGAGGAGGTTGGTTATGAGGGAAGCTACACCTTAGAGGATGACGGATACCTTGCGATAGTAGATGTAGGCTACGCAAATGGAATAAGAAGAGAATTTAATGGTGAGGTATATTCTCATGGGAAAAGATTTAGGGTTATTGGAAAGGTCTGTATGAATCAGCT
>JAZNYN010000061.1:0-2859 GCA_045594405.1 Anaeroplasma sp. | reverse complement strand
TAAGAAAGCTAGAAAGTAAGAATCCAGTATATGTAAGAGCACAAGCCGAGGCATTGTGTAATTACCTTGACGATTTATTTGGAATCGACAAGATGGAATTATGTAAGGAAACAATTCGTACGATAGAACAAAACGTATAATAACTTTTAAGCAAAGGAGGGTCCATTATGAGTATTTTAGATATTTATTATCGTGGGTTTAAGGACTTTAGATCTAATACACAGGAAGATAAAAACTGCGAAAAGGATAGAAGAATATTCAAAAAGTCAGGTGTAGAATTCGACAAGCTAACAATAACTAAATATTTATGTACTATCAATGATGATTGGATTATTGAGATTGAAAAGGGACTTGAATTTGTTGAAAAGGCTGTTAAGGAAGAGCGTCAGTTCATTACAGTTAATGGTGAAATAGTTCCGATTGAAAAGGCTAAAAAGGTTTCTAAGGATACAGTAGCCCATTTAGCAAGACATGCTAATATGATTACTAGAAAGCCAGAGCCTGGTAAGGATTTAATACCAGATAAGCTATATATGGTAGAAAAGCTTTCGGACTTTGCTGTATATGAAAATAGATTCCTATACATGCTATTATGCTACCTAAGAGATTTCGTAGCCTTAAGAATTGAGAAAATCCAAAAGCTTAGAAGCACATATACATGTCACCTAAAGCTAAAGAAGGATTTAAATACTAAGAAGAGAAAATTTAATTTTGATACAGAATTTGTTGAGGAAAGATTTGATAATCCTTACCCAATTCCAGATCCTGTATGCGAAGAATTATTACAAAGAATATTAGATATTCAACAAATTGTTCAAATGCTACTTAATACAAATCTAATGGTAGAGGTAGCAAAAGCACCAATGCTTAAGCCACCTATTACAAAGACAAATGTATTAAAGATGAACAATAACTTTAAAAACTCCCTAGCTTTATATAACTATGTTGTAGATTATAAGGGAGATGGCTTTACATCAGAAGAGGTTGTAAAGGATTTCGCTCCACTTGGTGATGCTACTGCTGATGAGCTTGCTGAAATCGGAACCCTTACTGCATTCTTAACATACAAGATGGGTAATGAGATTGAGGATAAGCTAGAGGCTATTTACCAGCAGGAAGAGGAACGCAAGAAGAAAGAGGAGGCTTTAAAGCTAGTAGAGCAAATTAAACGACTTAAGCGTCGTGTGGCTGAATCTGGTATGGATATTGAAGAATACATGGTTCTTCTTGAAAAGCGTAACAGAGAGCTAGAGGCAGATAGTCTTAAGCTATTAGAATATAAAAATGAAATATTAGAGCTTAACAACAGGATTGATGATCTAAATCGTGAGAAGGATGAGCTAAATAGAAGAATCGATGAATTATGTAAGGAAATCGAGGATTTAATGAATGAGATTGCTAGGTTAAATCAAAAGTATATTGATGATATGGCAGCTCTAAAGGCAGCTCATGCTGAGGAAATTAGATTACTTAAGGAAGAGCACGAAAATGAAATTCAAGCACTTAATGAGGAGCATCAAAATGAGATTGATGATTTAATTAAGCGTCATGAGGAAAATATTGAATATATCAATAGTGTTCACCAACAAGAGCTTCAAAGCCTTGCGGATGATTATGAGGAGTTAATTATTTCAATTAAGGAAGAGCTTGCCTTAGAAAGAAATCAAATTATTTCTAGCTATGAGGCTAAGCTTGATGCTATTAACCAAGAAATTGAGAAAAAGACAATTGCTCATAACAATCTAGTTCAATCATATGGTGAAAAGATAACAGCGTTAAATAATGATATAGTTGAGCTAAATACAAAGCGTGAGGAGCTTATTAATTCATACGAAGCTAAGCTTATGGATATGAAGAATACTTATGCATCAGATTATAATGCATTAGTAATTGAAACAGATGAAATCAAAAATAATCTACAGGGTAAAAATGATGAATTATCAAACAAGAATTATTTACTTCTTGCCGAGCTTGATGCATTAAGAGTAGAAACAGGTAGGCTTACACCTACTCTAGATTACACATCTAAGGAGCGCTTCACAGAGCTAGAGCGCGAGTTTATAGCGTTTAGTAATTTCTTTAAGGATCAATGGGAGCTTACTAAGAAGGAAATCAGAAAAGAGCTTTTATGGTCTAAGGAAGAATATCAGCGTGTAAGAGAAAGAGAAAAAGAAATTAAAAAAGAAAAAGCATTAGCTAAGAAAAAGCCTAATGCAGAGGAAGAAAATATAGAAGAATAAGCTAGGAGGTGATGGCTTGTGATTTTTAAAAGTAATAAAAGTAAATATAAAATGATTCTATTAATCTCAGCCATTATTACACTAGTATTAATTTTAGCATTGATGGCATTTTATGGACATTCTGGAAGGTTTGAACACCTATTTGGTGATACATTCATGAAGTATGTTATATTCGGTGCCATAATAATAATTCCAGCTCTTGTATTCTTCTTAATTATCGTCTACAACAAGCCTACACAGGTATTGTATGGAGAGCTTAATGAAGAGGATATGGTTTACGAAAAAAATAAAAAGCTATATTCGGAGGAAGAAATTAACTATCTAAAGTATCGCAAGGAATATCGAGAGAAGCTAAGTGAAGGACAGGCTCCACTTCTTCCAAAGAATAAGCCAGAAAATCCAATTCTAGATGAATTAGCTGAAATAGTAATCAACAATCATTTAGAGGAAGGAGAGTTCCTAGAGGAATTTGCTAAAGCTGGTGATTCAAGATTCTATATGCTTACACAAATAGATAAGCAATATGAAAACTATGTCGCACCAGATTATAACGATACAATAGGATTAAGAGAATTCTGTGAGGAATTTAGAAACTTTAGCTGTAATAAGCTTAAGCTAT
>JAZNYN010000060.1:0-4815 GCA_045594405.1 Anaeroplasma sp. | reverse complement strand
GTATCAAACTTCATAATTATCACTCTTTGACCAATTAAGAGGCTCTACGCCATCTCTATCCATATGCCAAATGGTAACACCGTTATTGAATATTGACTTTAACTTCTCGATATGCTTGCGAGGTACGGAGCCTTTCATATTGCAACCAATAGTCCTAATATAATTATAGTAATATCTACCTCTATAAATGTTTTTAATATCCATTATTTTATTCTGTTTATAGCCATACAATGCAAAATAATCACCAAGCCTAATATACATTTCATTTGTTAATCCCATTCTGTAAAGATATACACTCGCGTCTCCATTTATTAATCCGTAATAAACATCACTACCCATACTTAGCATTGTATTTGGTACGCTTTTCATATCACTAGCAGTAGCCATGAAGATACCTATTTGATTTTGTATACCCTGATTATTTATAGCTTGATTGTGTACTGCGTTATATTTCATTTGGTCTTGGATTGTTTGAGCATTAATTGTGCTTCCTGTATTAGATACTCCACCAGCCACATTTCCACTCATTGTTGAAATTACTGAAGCATCACCATCTGCTATGGTTTTTACTCCGTGCGTGTCAGTGTTGAAAGCATAATTTTGTTTAATACCTTGATTTTGTAGCATCACATTATTTTGGTAATTTCTTACCGATTGACTTATTTGATTTTTATTAGATGCAACCCAGTTTGCATATGCATTTGAGGATACTGGAATTTCATGTGCATCAGCTGATATCATAGCTTCCATAGTACCGTTAGTATCACCCTTATATCCTTCAACATATAATCCGTAGGAGCATCTATCACTTATTGAATTTTTAACCATTAGTTTTGAATTGTTATTAGAGCATAGATGATACTTAACTTCTAGTGGTGAGTTTAAATGGTCAGTGATATAAGCAAACATATAAGGATAATTATATAATCGGCTTTCATTTTGCCAATGAACAGGCCCACCTACATTAGCCTGAACATCATACACCGTAAATGTAGCCAATTCTTTTTTAACTGTTTCCATATTTTCTATTCTTTTTACTGGTATTGATGATAAAAGGTTGAATTTCTGAGCATATATTTCCTCATCACCGAATCTATTAATATCATATTGTATCTGATAAAGTTTTAAATCATCCTCAGTAACAAATGGTACTAGCTGAGCTGATTGAATAGCTCCGCAGTTTCCTATAATAGCAGTTTCGGAAAGGTTTTGTCCATTAATAAAATAAAAATATAAACCGCATGGAACACCTGACATGTAACAATCCCAATAATCATAATCTCTTGATTCTACTGACAAATTTATCACCCCTTATGGCTTTTGTCCAGTTGTATTCATGCTTGCAATTGGAACACAACTTTCATTGCTACTATTTCTAAATTCCCAGTGAAGATGTGGCCCTGTACTACTTCCAGTACTTCCTACTTCACCAATCTGTTGACCTTTAGTTACTGTATCACCTACGCTAACATTTTGTTTACTTAAATGCATGTACTTAGTTATTATTCCTCCAGCATGTTCAATGTAAATATAATTACCCATACTAGAATCATAAGCACATCTTGTTACAGTGCCTCCCTTAGTGGCTAGAACAGGTGTACCTTGTGATATTGCTAAGTCAACCCCTGGATGCATCTCTCTACCATGATACGGACAGTTTCTCCAACCATATGGTGATGATATCCTTGCACCTTTTACTGGGATTAACCAACCAGTACCAAAATCATTATCATAAGTTTTATATCCATTGATTGGCTCTGAGCTATCATCTTCCATGTTACTATTATCAGTTGGTAGCCACCCACTTCCATCAACATTTACTATTGCTCTAAGCTCAAATTCCTTACCAAAGAACATGTTACACTCTTGAACACGTCGTAAGTAAAGACCTTCTAAATATGTTCCACCAGATGTTACTCTGAAGTTTTCCCAGGCTGCTCTTATTGTAGCTTCATTTGTTATGTCAGCACCGATTGCGTTAGTTAAAGTATTACTTCCAGTTATAGCACCAACACCACAGTTATAAGCCACCGATACCAAAGCGTCAAATTGATATTGCTCTGTAACTCCAAGATTTATAGCAGCCTGTAGAATTTTAGCTCCATATCTTGAACATATACTATCATACATAATCTTAGCAGCTTCCTCTTCTGATATAGGAGCCTTTGCCGCTAGCTCATTATATAAATCAGGCTCACCATGTTTAGTGGTACCGTAACCAATTGTCCAGTACCCGCCGGAATCTTGATAAGGATTAGCATAGAAACCTTCAAACCCTTTTATAAATCTAAATCCCATCGCTGATATCTTTCCATCTCTCCAGGACGTTCCTCCATATCCACCTCCTGAGTCACCACTAGAGCCAGCTCCACTTGAATTCTCTGTAATCCCTATTGGAACACTTGAAGCAACTACAATACTATTATTCATTCCACATAATTTTGTTGGTAACTCTTGAATAATATATTCACCAATTGCAATCCCTTCGTCTTGATAATTAGAAGTAGGTAAACCATTGCTTGTCCATCTATCAACATGAGCTCTATCTACAAAGGAAGGAAGTAATTCACAATCATAAAAATAGGTATTAAATACATCTAACTCTATTATTAAGTTTGTAGTTTTAGGAGTAAAGTATTCAATACCAACTATGAAGTAGAAAAAGACTCTATCTTGTCCATTAAAGAAAAGATAATCATAGTTATTACATTCCTCAATTGGCATGTCAACATTTACGATTGCTCTATTATCATCATACTTTACATTGGAGTACACTTCTCTATCTTGTTTCCCTATAAAGAATTCGTTGCGTGCCGCTTTACTACCAAAGTCAATAACATGCTCGTAGGATGGTGAAAGATAACTCATACTTGTTAAATACATTTTTACTTTCATATTATCACCTAATTAAAGGGGCTTACGCCCCATATTTTAGCATATTACTATAGCATTTGCATATTTACATCCAGCCATTATTCCGTGTTTATGTGCGAAATAATTGATGTGAAGTTGCTCACCGTTTTCAAATGTTCTAGTTTCATTAACTGTATCATAACATTGAATTATGTCTTTATCAGCTAATATACATTTTATAGGCTCACCGTCAACAGTTGTACCTAAATCATCTATTAATAAAACTCTTACATTGATGTCAGCTTTTGATACATTGAATGCATAAGCTAATACGTCAACATCTAATTCAGCTTGTACTTCTGGAGTTATGAATACAACTAAGTCAGATGGATTAGTCCAAGTAGTTACTCCAGCTAAGTTGTATTTGTTAGATGGGAATGCTAATCTTCCTGCCATAGCTCTAATTTCTTTTACTATGTTAGCTGGTGTATCATCTTCTAATACATGAATCATGTTTGCTTTGTTTTCATTAGCATTTATAAGTTGTACTAAACCTTGTCCTATTTCACTTCCACCAGCATTATCTGCTTCTGGATTAGTTAATAATTTTTTCATGTCTAAGAATTCAGCATAGTTGCTTGAAGAATATAAAGAGTTTACTATTTGATTTAATAATTCTGATAATCCATTTGGAGTATTGAAAGCTGCTCTTAATTGTGCATGACTGATTGAAGTTTTAAATTTGTATCTGAAGTTTTGTTTAATATAGCAAACATTTACTATTGGTGCTACAGCTTTGATTAAGTCACCCTCAGCAGTTTCAGAGTTGCTCCAATGTTCGTTGAAACCTTTTTTCTCAGCCATTTCCATAAATAATTGTTCAATGTTTGTACCATATGGTAATAATCCTTTGTGTAACATTTTATATGGATTGTTGAAAAGTTTTGAGAAGAACATGCTTTTAGCTATTTTGTTTGTTAAAGCGTCAATAAAAGCGTTCTTATGTGTTGGATAATCTTCTAAAATTTTAGCTACGTCTGAGCCATCAAGTGTTGCTGCTACTGGTATAACGCTTTGATACTCTAAAGACATTTCATTTCTTATACTGTTTAGTATGTCTTTATTTGTTAATTTTTTACCAGTCATTTCTATTCCATCCCTTCAATTAAATTATTTGTAATATCACTTAAATTTAGTGTATCATCAACTACAGGTTCTTCTTTTTTAACCTCTTTGATTTTAGGTATTTGTATAAATAAGTCATAGTTTTTAAGTTTCAACTCTCTAATATCATTAAGATATGAATTGATTTCCTCATCTTTTGACTTAAGAGAGTCCTCAAAAATCTTATTACTCTCTTGCATTTTTAAAAGCTCATTGTCTCTCTTGAGGATGATCTCTCTTAGTTCTTCGATACTCATTTTATCATATTCCATAATGTCACCTCCTTATTTATTTTTTGTGTAGCCTAAATGGATCCAGCCAACACCGCTTTTTAGTTTTCCCCAATTGCCCTGTGTTTGTACTATTGTGTAAACCTCACCTCGTTTGACAGTTGTCACAACTTTGTACTGTGTTCCTGCTCCAGCCCTCACATTTAATGTATCTGTATTAATAACAACAAGACCTGTTACTTTATCTTGATACACCTCTTTATTACTTAATTGACTTATGAACCAGTTCCAGTTATAACCATATTTTCCTTCAATTAGCCATGCAGGGCAGTGTTTTTTTGTCCAGTAATAATGTTGTCTTACATTATCCTTACTTATATTATGTTCTTTCATTAATTGGTTAACTAGTTTTACAGCATTTTCATAGGCTTTACGCTGTTTTGTTGCATTTGTAAACATACATATTTCTATACCTATTGATGTATTATTACCAGAGGCACAGCCAGCATGGTATGCTTTTTTAGTTGTGTCAATTGCTTGATATATATTAACATCATCAACAGTAAAG
>JAZNYN010000059.1:0-3271 GCA_045594405.1 Anaeroplasma sp. | reverse complement strand
AATACCTTAAACACAGCACTTGGTGGTGTAAGAAACCTAAGACATAGTAAGTATCTTATGAAGCAAATAGAAATGATGTTTAGAAAGGATGCTTTAACAGGCTTATATAATCGTCGTGGATTTATGCTTGAATATGAAAAGATGCTTGCTGAAAAAGGTGATAAATCTCTTTGTGTAGTAATGTGTGACCTTGATGGGTTAAAAATTATTAATGATACATATGGCCATGAAGAAGGAGATATTGCAATTCATGTTGTTGGTCGTGCTCTTAAAAATGCATGTCCATCCTCAGCAATTTGTACTCGCTTTGGTGGAGATGAAATGCTAGCAGTATTTATTGATGATGGTGAGACTATAGATATTCACAATCTATTTAACGCATACATTGAAAGACATAATAATAATGTAAATAAGGAATATTTAGTATCTGCTAGCTTAGGTATTTATCATACTAAGCCTGATGAGGATTTGAAATTTGAAAACATTATTAAATATTCTGACATCTTAATGTATCAAGAAAAGAAACTTAAAAAAAAGAAATAATGAAAGGGTTTGCATTATAAAAATGCACCTTTTTTTTCTTATATCAGTATGATATAATATTGTTAGCGAAAATCCATTATAAAATTAATAAGAGGTGTATTAAATGAAAACTGTATTAAAGAGATTATTCTTTATTTTTGTGTTCGGTATTATGCTTACAGTGTTCGCTGCGTGCGGAAATGAGAGTGATAATAGTGAATATATTTATGGCGAAGAAGATGGTTTAGTTATCCACTATCACCGTAATGATGATAATTATGCCGGCTGGAATTTATGGCTATGGGAAGATGGCAAGGATGGTGCTGCATATGAATTCCAAGGTCAAGACAGCTTTGGTGTTTGGGGAAAATATGATTTTGGTACATGGTCTGATCAAACAGGTGTAAACTTTATCGTTAGAACAAACGATTGGGCAAAGGACCCAGATGGCGACCGTCGTATCAACTATTCACAATTTGAATATAATGATGAGGGAGATTTACACGTGTATTTATTAACTGCTGATGAAAGAATTTATAGTGACCCTGATGATGCATTACTTCCTAAGGTAACTGCTGCTAAATTTACAGCATTTAATCAAGTAAGCATTCAAGCATCAATGGCTATTTCTGATTATAAGATTTATGAAGATGGTGTAGAAATTAAATCAGGTACAGCTTCAGGTAAAGAGGTTAAGGTTACTTTACCAAGCAATATGTCTTTTGCAAAGTCATATTCAGTATCTGCAACAATTAATGGAACAACAGCTACAAGAGAAATTAGTGTTAATTCATTATTTGATACTGAAGATTTTGAAATCGAGTATACATATACAGGTAATGATTTAGGTCCTAGCTATACTCCAGAATCAACTACATTTAAGGTATGGGCTCCAACAGCTAAGAATATTACTTTAAGATTATATGAAAAAGGTACTCCTAAATCTGTTAATGCTACATTAGGCGATGATACATATCGTTCATATGATATGACATTAGGAGCTAAGGGTGTTTGGTCTGTAACAGTTGATGGCGACTTAAATGGCAAGTATTATACTTACTATGTTGAGCACAGTAATAGTAGTGCTGAATCAACTGACCCATATGCTAAGTCTACTGGTATTAATGGTTTAAGAAGTATGATTCTAGATTTAGATGCTACAGATCCTGAAGGTTGGGATGATGTTACATTACCAAACATTGAAGCATCTACTGATCTAGTTATTTATGAATTACATGTTCGTGACCTAACAAGTGATGATACATGGAATGGTTCAGAAAATAATAGAGGTAAATATTTAGGTTTAATTGAAACAGGTACAACTTATTCAGCAGGTGGTGTTACAGTTACAACTGGCTTTGACCATATTAAGGAATTAGGTGTTAACGCTGTTCAATTACTTCCAATTTTTGATTATACAAATGAAGGCAATGAAGATAATGCTAAGTTCAACTGGGGGTACAACCCATTAAACTATAACACAGTTGAAGGCTCATATTCTTCTAATCCTTATGATGGTGCTGTAAGAATTAATGAATTAAAGCAAGTTATTCAAGCTTATGCTAATGAAGGCATTTCAATTATTATGGACGTTGTTTATAACCATGTTAATAATGTTAATGAAAACTGCTTCAATAAGCTAGTTCCTGGCTATTACTTCAGATATGATGAAAATGGCTCATTATCAAATGGTTCAGGCTGTGGTAACGAAACAGCTTCTGAAAGATCAATGATGCGTAAGTTTATGGTTGATTCTACAGAATATTGGGCATCTGAATTTAAGCTTGGTGGTTATCGTTTCGACTTAATGGGTCTTCATGATAAGGATACTATGGAAGAGATTGCTGCTAACTTAAAGAATGTAAATGAAGATATCGTTGTTTATGGTGAGCCATGGACAGGTGGTACAACTCCATTATCTTCTTCAGTTCAATGTGTAACAAATAACATTGCAAATGTTGATGGTGTGGGTGCTTTCAATGATGCCATTAGAGATGCTATTAAGGGTTCTGTGTTTGATTCTAATGTTGGAGGTTGGATTAATTCATCTACATCTGTAGCTACAAATGGTTCAACAATTAAATCTAATATTAATGGTAACAAGTTCTATGATCCATCAAAGCAAATTAATTATGTATCTTGTCATGATAATAATACATTATATGATAAACTAGTTTTAACTGGTGTTAGTGATTCAATGATTACTCAAGTTGATGTGTTAGCTCAAGCAATCGTGATGACTTCTCAAGGTATGGCATTTATGCAAGCTGGTGAAGAAATAATGAGACAAAAGATTAATGAGGATGGTTCTCGTAATCATAATTCATATAACTCTAGTGATGAGGTTAATAGTATTAAATGGGATCAAAAGGTTACTTACTTAAATGAATATAATCAATACAAGGAATTAATTTCATTAAGAAGAAATACTGATTTATTTAGATTATCAACTAGAGCAGAGGTATCTGCAGCATATAAGGCATTAACAACATTTGGTGGTTCAAAGCTTTATAGTACTACAATCGCATTTGAGTTAAATTCAGATGTTCAAAAGCTTGTTGTTATTCATAATGTTGATTCTGATAAAACATTTATGATTGATGAATCATATAAGGTTTTATTTGATTTAACAGGTGAGCATGAGCCAGGTGATATTATTACTGGTCAAACAGTGATTTCAGCTTATTCTACATTAATATTAGAATTAGTAACTGAATAAATTTATTAAATCCTGCTTTTTGGCAGGATT
>JAZNYN010000058.1:0-9445 GCA_045594405.1 Anaeroplasma sp. | reverse complement strand
GGCCTCCGACTTAGCTGTTGTAGAACTCTTTTTTAGCTGTCGTAGTAGTTATGTGGTTATATTTATCATTTAATATAGAATAATTAGGCGTATAGAAAATAACGTCAACATTATCACCATATTGATTAATATTAATACCGTATGGGTTGGTATCGCCATTTGAATAAACCCTTACGTTCTCACCAAATAGCTCTACTAGGTATGGGTCTACTGGTTCTGTTTGAGTATTGTTATCCTCATCAGTATCAGTGTTATTATCGTTATTATTATTGTCCTCATTATCTTCGCCACCTGTGCTACCACCATTATTGTTTTGGTTGTCATCACTTCCTGAATTATTACCGGTACCTGTACCCTTAACAATAAGGTTAAGATCTAACGAATAAATTATTCCTTGATAGTTTAGGACAACCGTAAGAACGACAGGTATGTCCACTTCTCCTCTTGTTACCTTGCCTGTATTTGATAACGCAGGATTATCACTAGACCAATCAATAATTATATCTCCATATTCTGTCGGTAGAGTAAGATCGTTTGTTATGCTGTTTAAATCGTAAGCATATAAAATTTCTTCAACTGCTTGCTCAAAAAACTCATCAGTGCCTTCTTCAACCTTAGAACCAAAATCCTTTAGGCCTTCAAAAAAAGCACTAAAATCAAATTCACAAGAGCTTAATGAAATTGTTGATAATACCATTAGTAAAAGCATTACTATTTTTTTCATATTTATTACCTCCCATTAGGACATTAAAAGGGGATGCTACTCCCCCTTATTTTTATTTTGAAGAATATAAAGAGGAAACCTGATAAAATGATTTACCTTCGATAAAATCCACACAAGCCTTAGAGCCTGTAATAACAGCTTCATTTATCAATAGTTGCTCATCCTTAGTGAATTTAGTAAGCACCCAGTCAATTACCGGAATTACCGGGCTTCTATCAATACCAATCTTTACACGCTTAAAATCCTGTCTACCAGTTTTTTCGATTATGCTCTTTAAACCGTTGTGTCCACCCGCAGAGCCCTCTGCTCTTAATCTAACACGTCCACATCTAGAATCAAGATCATCAGCGATTACAATAATATTCTCAAAATCTATTTTGTAAAACTGTGCTGTTGCCACCACAGCCTCACCTGATAAATTCATATATGTCATAGGTTTTAAAAGGATTGCTTTTTTGCCGGCTACATTAACCTTTGCAACCATACCCTTTAGCTTTGCTTCAAGCTTGAAATCGCAATTGTAATTTTTAGCAACCTCATCAATACACATAAATCCAGCGTTATGACGAGTGCCCTCATATTGCTTTCCTGGGTTACCTAATCCAACGATTAGCTTCATTATTATAATAAATCTCTCTTTGTCTTATCGTAAGAATAAGTAAATAAGCCTGATAATGGTTCATCAGATAAAATTCTTAAGATACCATGACCTAATAATTGACCTACAGATAAAATCTTAATCTTGTCAATCTTCTTATGCTCAGGTTGCTTAATAGTATTAGTAACAATCATTTCAGTTAAGCAAGAATTTTGAATTCTTTCAATTGCAGGACCAGAGAATAATCCATGAGTACATGCAGCATATACATCTAATGCTCCAGCATTCTTTAATGCTTGAGCTGCAATACATAATGTACCAGCTGTATCACACATATCATCTACTAGGATACAATTCTTACCTGCAACATCACCGATAATATTCATAACCTCAGCCTTGTTTGGTTCAGGACGTCTCTTATCAATAATAGCGATAGTAGTATCTAATACCTTAGCAAATTCTCTAGCTCTAGTAGTACCACCATGGTCTGGAGAAACTACAACAACATTCTCTAATTGCTTATCTAATAAATAGTTACATAAAATAGGTAATCCCATAAAATTGTCTACTGGAATATCAAAGAAGCCTTGAATTTGGGCAGCATGAATATCCATACAAATTACACGGTCAGCTCCCGCAACTGTTAATAAATCAGCTACAAGCTTTGCAGAAATTGGTTGACGGCTCTTTGCCTTACGATCTTGTCTAGAATATCCATAGTATGGAATAACTAGATTAATTGTTTTAGCTGAAGCACGCTTTAAAGCATCGCACATAATTAACACTTCCATTAAATGATCGTTAACTGGTGATGATGTTGGTTGAATTACAAACACATGGTGACCACGAACTGTTTCGTTGATTTGAACATTGATTTCACCATCAGCGAAATGTAGTACATCACAGCTAGATAGTGGGATACCAATTGAATCACAAATTTCTTGTGCTAATTCAACGTTTGAGCTTAATGTAAATACCTTAACCTTTTTACCTAATAATACCGACATAAAATATAACCTCTCATATTTATTTTTATTACGCTACTATTATATCACACAAGAGGAAAAATAAAAGAGTAAATCCTTAACAAATTTACTCATTTCTACATTATTTTTATAGCGTTGTTGTTTTTAAAATAAAATCATCTTCCTGTAGTAAAGCTTTAATTAAAACAACGTCTTCATCAGATGGTTCAATCAAATAAATAGTTGGTCCACTACCAGAAACAAAAGGCTTTAATCCTAAACCATCAAGATTAGAATATAAATCAAATAGCTCCTGTGAAAGCTCTAAAGCTGGTTTTTCTAAATCATTAAAAACAAACTGCTTAAGGCTTTCAATGTCATTTTTTTCTAATGCACCAATAACCTCTTGAACCCTATCGGTTTTATCAATTTTATCCCATTCATAATTATCATATACTTCTTTAGTTGACAATCCTACATTAGGCTTAATTAATATAATATTAAGAGGCTTATATCTAATGGGAAGAGGTGTTATTTCTTCTCCTCTATTAGTACATAAGGCTAATTGATTAGATATAAAAAATGGTACATCAGAGCCTAGCTCGGCTGCCATTTCTAAAAGCTGCTTTTCAGGAATATCAAGCTTAAACAGCTCCTTAAGACCAATAAGTGTAGCTGCAGCATCAGTAGACCCTCCAGCAAGGCCAGCCATTATAGGGATTCTTTTGATGATAAAAATAGATACACCCTCTTTAATATTAAAGCGCTTCTTAAAAATATCTAGAGCCTTTTTGCATATATTATTCTCAATTTGAGAGCCACATGTGATTGCGTCAGCTTTTGCCTTTTCTAAAACAATCTCATCATATAAATCAATTGGTATCATTAAATTATTTACTTTATGGTAACCATCAACCTTATTCTTTACCTCTAAAGCTAGGTTGATTTTAGCATATGCTTTTTTTATTATCATAATTATTACCTCATTAAAAGTCGCATTTTTCCATAGGTTTCAACTCCACCTATGCTTTTGTAATCTAGCTTTGAATAATTATAAATGTCATCAATATTAATAATTTCTGTAATTGGTGTAATCGCCGCAAGTATTCCTACAATTGCCGGATCATATGCTTCAATATTATTTCTATCTATCGATGAAGCAAAGTTAGCACCAGAAGCAATAAGTGCTTCAAAGTTTGAGCCACAAGCGCCAGCAAAAATACATATATCATCTAAGGAATAGCTTTCTCTAATTTTAGCTACAGCCTTTGTATATGCCTTTGTGTTTTTATAATTACTTAAATTATGTAACCCTTTATTATTATAAGAATCGTGACCTGTAAGTATTACTATATTAGGTCTTGTTTTTTTGATGTAGTCTAAGACAATACTTGACATTTTATTTTCTTCTGCCACTAATCCATAAGCATAAATACCTAAGGATTTATATAATGATAGACACCTTTTAAGATATATTGGGTCACTATCAATATGTAGTATTTTTCCAGTAATATGAGACATTTTATTTTTATAATCATCTATGATTTTATTCTTTACGACAAGATTGTTTTTTTCGTGTCTTGACATTTCCTCTTCATCGATAAGAACCAAATCCTTCATAGGGCTATCTGCAACAAGCCTTACATAATAACCCTGTAAAATTACCACATCATCAACTATCCTATTAATAACAAAAACAATATCACAATTATAAGATTTCCTTCCAACAAAATCTCCAACTCTCATAATAACCACCAGGTTATTTTATGAGGGAGTTATTTGTTTTGTGTTATATAATCGCTAATGTTTATAAAATCCTCAATAGTAAGCTCTTCACTTCTTACGCTATCCTTTATTCCTAAGGAAGCGAGCATTTCATATGTTTTATCCTTTGATTGAATAGATGAAAGATTGTTGGCTAAGGTTTTTCTTCTTTGGCTAAATGCTTCCCTTATTAGCTTGAAGAAAAAAACCTCATCCTTCGCATTATACTTCTTTCCTTCATATAAATCAAGACGTACTACAGCACTATCAACATTTGGCTCAGGAACAAACACAGTACGTGGAACCTTAAGCACCTTGATAGCGTTAGCACGATATTTGATTGCAATAGATAAAGCGTTGTAATCCTTAGTCGAAGGCTTGCCAGTGATTCTATCTGCCACCTCTAGCTGCATCATCATTACATATCTTTTAATCTTATCAGTATTACTTAATAAGCCTAAAATAATAGGGGTAGTAATATAATAAGGAAGATTTGCAACAACATATACGTTTTCTAAATTCTTTTTATATTCATCTATATCCTTATTAATATCAACCTCTAGTATATCCTTATTGATTACCTCATAGTTTGAATAATCCTTAAGGTTATCCTTTAGAATTGGTATTAAATCCTTATCAATTTCATAGCACAAAACAAAGCCAGCTCTTTGAACTAGCTTTTCTGTTAAGCTTCCTAAACCCGGACCAATTTCTATAACTAATGTATTCTTATCGATATCCGCACTATCTGATATCGAGTTAAGAATATTTTGATCAGTCAAAAAGTTTTGTCCAAACTTTTTCTTGGCCGACAAATTATTATCATTTAATGCTTTGTTTATAAATGCTTTATTACCTATTTTACCTTGCATATAATTTCCTTTAGCTTATTATAATCTATTTGAAGTAGATTAAGTCTTTTTAAAAATGTTTTTGAGTTTGGCTTGCCTATGTTTAGGTAATCAGATATCTTATCTCGAAGATACGCGCTATTAGGATTACCATTTAGCCCAAGCTCAAATATCTCATTCATAGTAATAGTTTCCTTATCTTCGGTTGGAGTATATACATCCTCTAAGGCGACAACTATAGCCTCCTTTGCTGCGTGCTCTATCCCAACCTTTTTCTTATTATTACTAATGCAGTCCTTTTTTCTTAAAAATGCATGAGATGCATTTGGTACCTCATTAGTAATAATCGTTCTAATTCGTTCTCCTGGTGCGTCAGGGTCTGTAAATATAATTATCTTATGAGTTAAGGCAAGCTCCTTAATATAGCTGATAGTTTCGTTTGATATTTCGCTACCGTTAGTGACAACGCATTCTATATTAGGAAAAATACTTTTTAGCTTAATCTCATCATGTGTTCCTTCTACTACAATAATATCCTTCATGCTAATCCTCAAAATAATAAATACGATGAATAGTCTTATAGCTTGATGGAGCTAGGCTCTTGATGATTGGCGAGAACTTATCTAGAGTTGTGATTGTACCATTAGGAAGTAAAATATAAATTTCTGCATCTATGTTTCTTCCGTCATATGCAGCACCAGAAACCTCTAGTTCCTGGAATAAATACTTACCATATTCATTATTATACTTTTCTTTTATTTCCTCAATTTCCTTCATATCATCAACAAAGGCTAAATCCTTAAAATTAAAGATGTGTCTTCTTTGGAAGGCATTACATAGCTTATTTAATATAGGATCCTCTGACTTAGATAATGTTTTAATAAATCCATTAACATAGGCATCATCTAAATTAATATAAGAAATAATATCATCAGGATTACTAATAACATTTAATAACGAATCAACATCAGCATTAAGCTTAACGCCAGCCTCTGTTAAATCCTTAATTCTTGCATATATACCCTCTAACAAGCACTCATAGCGCTTTGATACTGGATGATAATATACTTGAAAATACATATGATATCTACTCATTAAATAAGATTCAACAGAATGAACTCCAGATGCCTTTACCACTAGCCTATTATCAATAACCTTCATACTTCTAAGTAAACGAAGATAATCAATATGACCATATTCTGCAGATGTAAAATAAGCATCTCTTGATAAATAATCCATTCTATCGACATCTAGCTGAGATGATACTAATGATTCAATAAGTGGGAATCTACCCTCATGTGCAATTACCGATGCTACATCAGAAGCAAGTGTTGGACAAATAGATAGCACCTTATTGATATCAGTATCCTTAGATAAAATAATCTTTATAGTCATTTCCTCATGTGATGTTGTTGTTGCACATTCAAAGGCATGTGAATATGGACCATGACCAACATCATGTAAAAGGGCAGCACATAAGAATACTAGCTTATCATACTCACTTACTGTAGACATACCGTCAACATGAGTTATAACTAAATTAGCCATTTGATAAGCACCTAGTGCGTGAGTAAAGCGTGAATGCTCAGCTGTTTGAAAAACCATAGAAACACCACTTAGCTGGCTAATTCTTCTTAAACGCTGAAGCTCTAATGTATCTACTAGATCACTTATTAATTTATAATCAACGGTAATGTATCCATATAACGGATCTCTAAATACCTTTGTTCTTGAAAGCTTTGTAAACATAATATCCACATCCTTTTAAAATATTATAACACGTATTATATACTAAATAACAAATAAATGTAAAGATGGAAAATACGCAGGATTATGCCTGCGTATAATTAATAAAAGAATTTTTTTAGTGCATCAGAATCTGCTAAAACAGCATACTCTTCCTTCATTCTTTTATATCTTGATAGGGTTTCTTGCTCACGTGCGTAGGCTAATTGCATAATCTCATCAAAGTTATCAATGAAGTGATCGGCAATTCTTCTATCAAATCTACCCTCGTTAGCTTCAAAGTCAACCTCGTTTACAATCATATCCTTATCAAGTGAATCCTTATAAATTCTTCTACAATATAGTGTAGAGATAAAATCAGATAGGGCCACTATTCTATCGCCAGTAGTTAAGCTTAGCTCTCTTAGCTGATGAGGATATCCGCTACCATCTAATCTCTCATGATGATGAAGCACCATGTTGATAATATCATATGGAAAGCAGCCCTCTAAAATTTCTTTAGAATAAATAACGTGGTTTTGCATCATTCTAGTTTCATCCTCAGTCATCCTACCTGGGTATGCCAATAAATCTACCGGTACCTTGATTTTTCCGATATCTAATAATAAGGCAGCATAATAAACTGCTTCTATTTGAGCAGGACTAAATCTAGCATGCTTAGCAATTTCCTTTGCTATTTCAGCTGTAGTTACTGTATGAGCTAATGTTTCATGGCTATGGAATTCTATAGAAAATATTAGCATATCAATAAAGCCAATTAGCTCAGCTATTGTGTATGGAGCATTTTGAATAAAGCTTGATGCTTCATAAATAAATAATGAATTATCTGATGAAAGCTTTTCTAAAATATCTGGTTCCTTTAGTAATAGTTCTCCCATTGTCTTAAGCTGATAAGGATCATAATTATCCTTCTTTTCATTAAGCTTTTTTATAATTTCCTTTGCAGTATATTCCCCCTCTGCAAGATAAATCACATCATCAATAAGTGATATTAACATGCCATAATAATAATTCTCATCCTCTAAAGAATCGATATATTTACTCTTATAGAATAATAATGGCTTTGCCGCATCACCAAGAGGTGAGCAATGCTTTAGGAAAGTGTAGCTTGAGGCAGCAGCCTTGGCAGGGTCATTATCATAATTATCCTCTGTTTGGTAAAAATCACCAATGTCCTTTAAAAAGCATAGCAATGCTAACTTTGGTTTTGCTTCCTCCTCAAATTCATAATTAGATACATAACGCTTCATCAAAAACGCAGCACGCATACCACTATCAACGTGCTTTTCATTTAAGGTGTTAAGAACCTTTCTAATACATTTAATTATGGTGCTTGTGTTTAATTTATATTCATTCATAAAATCACCCTCATCTATCATTTTGATTATATAACAACTTTTTAAAAACTTTAAGAGTATTTTTAATGTTGTGTTTATTTTCTTATATTATTATATATAAATAAGTTAAAGCCACACTCATAAATTTAGAATGTGGCTTATCTTTATTTATTTTAGTTTTCTCCTAAAATCTTTTGAAGCGCTGTAGAATAGTTAACTAAAGCACTCTTTAAAACTGTATTAACATCATAGCTGATATCATCTACACTATTGTTGAATGTGTATTTGAAGTCTCCACCCTGTACTCTTCCTGAGTAAAGCTTAACATTAATAACAGCATCCTCTGGAGTATCTAGCTTATATTCATAGAAATCGGAAGCTGTATCAAAGTTATTGTAAGTTGTTCCACCTACTAAAGCTACATAAGAGCTTGATACCTGTTCATAACGGCTTGATGCTAAATAGCAGTCAAAGCTTGTTGCGTTCATTAGATGAGTTATAACTGTATTGCCACCCTCAATGTAATTGCCATAAGCCTTAATGAAGCCGCCGTTTTCTCCACTGAACGTACCATCGCCTAAAGCATCAGTACCTTGAAGTGATGTAAGCATTGGGTTCTTACAATTTCTAAAATAGTTGTTTTCAACAAATACTGATGAGCCCATTGTAGCACCTATACCATATTTTGCATTACCATCAAAGTAGTTGTTGTATACGTGAACTGTACATGTTCTTACACGTGGATGACGTGAATCTGAATGATCATACCAGTTATGGTGATATGTAATATAGTTAGATGTTGTTTCTTCCTTCATACCTTGAAGATTACACTTACCACAATCCCAGAAGTGATTGTAAGAATGTGTTACATATGTTGATGTCTTAGTATCAAGTGCACCATCACCCTTAGCTTGGTCAGAATCACTACCAGCATCACCATAGAAGAAATCATTATTGTGAATCCAAATGTGATCGTTATCCTGTTGAAGACCGATATTATCACCCTCGCTACTATTACAATTCATTAATCCAATATTTCTAATTTCTACATTTGATGAGCCCTTGATTCTGATACCCCAGCCATTAGCTGTTGCATCATTACCGACGCCCTCTAAGGTAATACCATTAATTACGTTATCAAATAATAGGTCACCCTTATTCATAACAGCAAAATCAGTAATATTACCAATTAATCTAATAATAAGTGGTCTATTGTCTGTTTGCTTCTTAAAGCCTGTAATAATATTTTGAAGACCAACGCACTCTGTCATTGTACCCTTACTAGATGTTTGAACACTCATAGTAATTGTATCCTTAGTGTTTTCGGTAATATATAAGATCACCGCATTTGACTTTGGTGTACCATCATCATTATATCCACCAGATGATGAACCATTAACAAAGGCATAGCCTGATCTATCGTGTGCTAAAACTGAAACATCAGCTGTAGCGCTAAATTC
>JAZNYN010000057.1:0-4170 GCA_045594405.1 Anaeroplasma sp. | reverse complement strand
TATTCTTGAATATTTATACTGGTATTTAGGAAAGCAAAACAAGCTAACAAGAGAATTAAAGCAAGCATTAGATGTAATGACTATTACAGATATTAGTAATTACATTAAGGCTGAAAATGTTGGTATTTCTGCTAACCTAACTAAATCAGAATTAGTTACATATCTTTTCTTTACATTAAGTCAATATGATATCCCAACAACTACTATGAAACGCGTTGAGATATTAGAGGAATATGAACCATTAGAGTTTAAGGTTGATTTAAATGCAGTTTCTAACTTTAAGGCTGATGAGCCTAAGAAGGTAATTCATTTTAAGCATGATAGTGGTGATGAGGAATTTTATGAAGCATTAAGTGATTTATATCATACTACTATGCAACAGGCTGAGGTTCAGCAAGAAGAGGAAACAGTAAAAACCTTAACCCTAGAGCATGAGGCAATTATCCCTACAGTACAAAAGAAGATGTCTATTGCTGATATTAAGGCTAGACAAATGGGTGTTGCTCCAAAATTCCAAGGTGTTGAAGATGAAGATGATGATGAAGATGAGTACATTCCACCACTAGAGGATGCACCTTCATTAGGTAATCAAAATAGCGCTGAGGAAGAGGAAATTCTAAAGCAAGCTGGACTAGATACTATGGATGAGGATATTCAAAGAGCTCAAGAGGAAGCTAGAATAGCTGCAGAAAAGGCAAAGGCTGAAGCAGAAGCAAAGGCTAAGAAAGAGGCTGAAGAAAGAGCAAAAACTAAGGCTCAACGTGAAGCAGAAGCAAAGGCTTTAGAGGAAACAAGATTAAAGGCTGAAGCAGAAAAGAAGGCTAGAGATGCTCAAATTTTAGCTCAGGCTCAAGAATATGTTAAGCAATATGAAGCTAGAATGAAGAAGATGCAAGAGGCTAAGGCTGCTCAAGCACAGCAGCAAGCACAGCCTAAGGCTATCACTCAAAAGAAGATTGTTAAAACAATTACAAAGCCTAATGGAGAAAAGGTTACAGTTGAGTTTACACCAGAGCAATTTGCTGCATTAAAGGCTAAAAGAGCAGCTGAACAATCAGGTAAGCCAATCGATATAGCAAGTATTGTTAAGGCCCAAGCAGCTCAACAGGCTAAGGAAGAGGAAGCTAAACGTAAGGCTTTAGCTAAGGCTGAAAATGAACAAAAGGCAAATGCTTCTGAGATTAAGGAAGAGCTTGTAGCTATTAATGAGGCTCCTAATCAACCAACACAGGAGCCTATAGCAGAGGTGGCACAAGAGGTAAGTGCACCAGAGCCAGCAATGGAGTTTGAGGTTGTTCAAAATGATGCTGCTGAGGTTACATTTGAAACTATCGAGGAAGAATTAGGTGATTCATTCTCTTGGGATATGATTGAGGATATTGGTGAATCAGATGATGATTCATTTGGATGGACAGTTGAAGAGGTTGAAACAGTAATCTATGTTGATGAGGACGGTAATGAAATTGAAGGCTATGATGAATCAATGGCTGGTGATGACGTTATTTTAGTCGAAGAAACAGTAGAGTCTGCAATGCCACGTACACCTTTAAGGGCATCACAACCACAAAAGCAATATGTTGATGATGAGGACGACAGTGACTTCTTCGAGCCTGCATTTAATACTCCTGCATACTATGAGGATGGTGCAAATGCAATTAGAAGTAATTTGGTTAAATCATCTAAGAGCCAACAAGTAAATGATACACCTGTATCTAGTGGATTAGATGATGAAAGAAGCTTCCTATCTTTAAACGTTGTAGTTGCTAACACAAATTATATGGATAAGAAGCTAGATAAAAAGCGTAAAAAGAAATAATTAGTTTCATAAAATATTACATTACTTTGATGTAATGAACCGTTAGTAGGTGAAGTAAAATGGGAAAAGAATTTAAATATACCCCAATGATGGAACAATATCTAGATATTAAAAAAGACTATGAAGACTCAATAGTCTTTTTTCGCTTAGGAGACTTTTATGAAATGTTCTTTGAGGATGCATATAAGGCTTCAAGAGAACTAGAGCTTGCCTTGACAGGTAAGGATGCTGGTGCACCTGAGCGTGTACCTATGTGTGGTATCCCGTTCCATGCTGCTGATACATATATTGAAAAATTAGTATCAAAGGGCTATAAGGTTGCTATATGTGAGCAAATCCAAGATCCACGTGAGGCTATTGGAATTGTAAAAAGAGGTGTAATTAGAATTATTACACCAGGTACTATTGATAGTGGCCTAAATGAAAAGGAAAATAATTTTATAGCAAGTATTAGTAATATAAAGCGTGATTATGTTTTATGCTATAGTGATATTTCTACTGGTGAAAGCTATCTTACAGTATTTAAGAGCTTTGAATTATTAGCATCAGAAATATTAGCATTAAGAATCAAAGAGCTTATTGTTAGCTCAAGCTTTAATAATGTGAAGCTAAGTGAATTTGCTTTAAATAATCAAATATTAGTTTCTATAGAGGATAAGCAGGAAATTCCATTGTCATTGCTTTCTATTGCATCTGATATTGACCCGGCATATCATATGGCAATTGGTCTTTTGATTAATTATTACATTGATACTCAAAAGAAGGAGCCAAGCCATTTAAAGAAGGTAAAGAGCTATGTTGCCTCTAATTACTTAAGGCTAGATGCATTTACTAAGAGAAATCTTGAGCTATGTGAAACTTTAAGGCTTTCTAATAAGGCTGGTTCTTTATTATGGCATCTAGATAAATGTAATACTGCAATGGGATCACGTCTACTTCATAAGTGGATTGATAAGCCACTTTTAGATAGAAATGCAATTAATTCTAGATTGAATATGATTGAAGCCTTTAACAATAACTATATTGTAAAGGAAGAAATCAAATCCTACTTTAAGGATGTATATGATTTAGAGCGTATTATTGGACGTATTTCTTCTGGTAATGCAAATGCTAAGGATTTAGTTTGGTTAAGACGTTCACTTAAAAATATTCCAGTTGTATCTGAATTAGTCCGTAAGCTTGGAATTGATGAGGCTATCGATTTAGCTGATGGTATTAATCCACATACTGAGCTATATGAGCTATTAGAAAATGCATTAGTTGAAAATCCACCACTTTCTATTAAAGAGGGCGGAATGATTATGGAGGGCTTTAATGAAGCATTAGATGAAATCAGAAGCATTTCATCAAATTCTAAAAATTGGATTTTAAATTACGAAGCAGAGCAAAGAAATAAAACAGGTATCAAGACACTAAAGGTCGGCTATAATCGAGTAACTGGCTATTATATCGAGGTATCTAAGGGTGCTATAAAGGATTTACCTGAGGATTGTGTATATGAGCGTAGAGCTACCTTGGCTAATTCAGAAAGATTTATTACAGAGGAGCTTAAGCATTATGAGCAAATTGTTATTAATGCTAAGGAGCAAATTGAATCAATTGAATATGAATTATTTGTACAGCTAAGAAATAAGTGTAGCCAGTATATAATTTCGCTTCAGGATTTAGCTGATATAATTTCAATGATTGACTGCTTCATATCACTATCTGAGGTCGCAGTTAAATATAATTATGTAAGACCTACATTTAATGATGAAAGATCTGTAAATATTGTTGATGGCCGTCACCCTGTGCTAGAAACATTAATGGACTCTGGCTATATTGTAAATGATGTAGTTATTAATAGCTTCAACATGATGCTTATTACAGGTCCAAATATGAGTGGTAAATCTACATATATGCGTATGCTTGCTTGCATTGTAGTTATGGCACAAATAGGTTCCTTCGTTCCAGCAAAGAGTGCTAGCTTAATGATATTTGATCAAATATTTACTCGTATTGGTGCATCAGATGATTTAGTTTCAGGTCAATCAACATTCATGGTAGAGATGATAGAGGCAAATTATGCTATATCAAACGCAACAAAGCAAAGCTTAGTTCTATTTGATGAGATTGGTAGAGGTACAGCTACATTTGATGGTATGGCGCTTGCTCAATCTATTTTAGAATATCTTCATGAGAAGGTTGGCTGTGTTACTTTATTCTCAACACATTATCATGAGCTTACAAGCCTTGAAAGTAAGCTTAAGAGATTGAAAAATGTTCATGTTGAGGCTAAGGAAACTAACAATGGTGTTGCATTCCTACACAAGGTTGTAGATGGACCAACTGATAAGAGCTATGGTATTAATGTA
>JAZNYN010000056.1:0-1754 GCA_045594405.1 Anaeroplasma sp. | reverse complement strand
TTGACCATGAGTTGAATATATATAATTTTTAACACCTGAATCATCAGTAGTTTTTACTAGGTTATCCTTAGAAAAAGCAATATAGTGAACATTTCTTCTAAATCTAAATATAATCATTATAGCAATGTCAGCCACCAAAATAACTAATGCTAAAACTAATAAAGTATTCCACAATGTCATATTATTCACCATCCTCTACAGTCTTTTTCTTTCTTCCACGCTTAGGCTTTTCCTCAACGATTTCTTCTATAATCTCTTGAGTGCCATCTAGCTCTACAGGATTACCATCCTCATCTACATAGATGATTTCTTCAATAACCTCTTGATTTTCATCTAGCTCAATAGGGTTACCATCCTCATCTACATATATTACTTCTTCAACAAATTGTTCTTCCTCATATTGAGCAAGCTCCTCAGGAGTCATAATTACAGGCTCCTCAATAGACAATGCCTTTTCTATGATTTCCGGATCAATATATCCATTACTCTCATCGAACATTGATGAATTAGGTTTAGCTTCGGCGACTATTTGCTCTGTTTGCTCAAAAGCCTCAGGCTCTTCTACAACAGGCTCAGCTTCTTGTGGTGCATCAACAGCTTGGAAAATAGGTTCTGCTTGCTGTACTATTTCTTCTGCTTCCTCTAAAGAATCCGTCTCAGCAACTATCTTTTCAGCTTTCTCTAAAGCATCACTTTCTCCCTTTTCCTTCTTAGTAGGAATAATTTTCTTAAGGTTTGTTTTAATCTTATCTAAAAACGAAACCCTAGGCTCTTTATTTTCTGAAGCTGCTTTTTGCTCTGGTAGTGCCTCTTGTTGTACTTCTACCTCAGGTTCTAATGTTTCAACTACTGGTCCAGAAACTACCTCTTCAGTTTGAGCACTCTCTGCTATTGCTGATTCACTTTCATCAATAAACACCTCAGTATTTGTGCCGTTTATTTCACGAAGGTTTCTTAATAGGTTATATCTATTATCACTTATTAATGAACCATTCTCTTCAAATAATCTTTCTAATTTGTTAAGCTTCTTAGATTCGTTTACAACTTCAATCTTTATGCCTGTAAGCTTCTTTTCACCTAATACGTTATCATATAAAACATCATCAAGTAAATTTACCTTTGCAATATCAAATGCAAGATTAATTCTCGTAATGAACGCAATATATAAGCCTAGGAAAACAAATATACATAGCATTAAAACTAATAAATAGAATTGTCCATTTACAAGCTCTGATAATAGTAATGTAATAAAGAATGCTAACGCAATATATACTATTGATAAGAAAAACTTAGTTATTTCAATAAGAATATATGTCCCTCTACCACCAAACTTAAAAGCATTAACACTTGTATATAAGGCTCTTGATGTTCTAATAGATAAATTGCCATCTACAATATATGGAAGTGGTACTGTGGCAAAGAACACAACAAACATAAAGACCACTATCGCGATTGCGCCTGGTAGGCCGAAAATATACGGTAAGATTTCAGCCTCATAATTTGTTGCATTATATATACCATAGCCTAGGAAAAATAATCCAGCAGTAGGAATAGCTAAAAGAACTATGCCTGCTAACAGCATCATAAATTTTAATACCGCTGCCCATGACAGTGACCAATAGGTTTTATGACTATCTGCACCAACTACAGATTTACTGATAGATAAATCCTCACCCTTTACTGCAGTTTTAAGTGTTCTATATACTCCTATTGATGTAATAGGCTTCATTGGGAATAAGACAGTTCCCAATAGA
>JAZNYN010000055.1:0-4254 GCA_045594405.1 Anaeroplasma sp. | reverse complement strand
TAAAAATGAAATTAATATTTTTACTAATATTAAGGATAGGGATAATCCTATATTAGATATTGAAATGAAGCTATCTAAAATATTAGATGCTATTTATGATTTAAAATTAGTAGAACAAGAACAATCAATAATTAAATATAGTAAATAGAATTATAGGCCTAACTAAGTTAGGTCTTTTTCTTACACAAAGGACATTTACCCCTGATTTGTAAATGGTAAATATCAACAAAAAATGATATAATTTTCAACGTAAAAAGCTTTTGATTTAATAAAATACGCATTCATTGTATGGGGGATTAACATATGAATAAAAATGCTGCCAAAAGAAAGAAACACCCTATCTTTAATGGTGTTAAAAATTTTTTAAGAATATTTAAAAGAAAGCCTAAATTTGTATACTTAGGCGAAAAGATTAATGAGCCTTCAGTAATTTTAAGTAATCACGTAGGTTCATCTGGTCCACTTACTTGGGAATTATATCCTGAATTTCCATTTAGGTTTTGGGGAACCTATGAAATGAATAGCAGCTTCCCTACTCTATATAGATATTTATCTAAAGATTATTTCCATAGAAAGATGCATTGGCCATTATGGTTATCTAGAATCTTTTGTGTAATTGCTGGCCCAATAGTTTACTGTTTCTATAAAGGATTAGAATTAATATCTACATATCCAGATGTTAGACTTAAAAAGACTATTAATACAAGTATAGAGGTTTTTGAGAATGGTCATAATATAATAATTTTCCCAGAGGATTCATCTTCTGGATATTATGATAACTTAACTAAATTCTTTTCAGGATATCTTGTGCTATTAGAACGTTGCTACAAAAAGGGAATGGATCTTCCTGTGTTCATAGCATATTTTTCTAAAAAGATGAAGACTGTAGTAATTGATAAGCCTATAAGATATTCAGAGCTTATGAATAAATATGATGGTCTATCAGAGGATGAAATATCTACTGAATTGCTTGCAAGAAGTAATCAGCTTGGTAATGAAATAAGACAAAATTTATATTAAGAAATAAAGACAGTTCGTTTCAATGAACTGTCTTTTATTATTCTAATACTAATTTAGTCTTATCTATATCTAGATATTAAGCAATTTAAATAACACTAATATTAATCTTTCAATTAATTATTTCTTTTCAAAATAAGAAATACCAAACGCACCAGGACCTACATGTGTTCCTATAGTAGGACCAATTTGACACACCTCTTCTATTTCATTTCCTTCAAATAGTAAAGAGCAATCTGATATAAACTTATCTAGGTTTTCCATTGAACCAGCATATACAGTACCCCATGGAAGATCAAAGTCAATTCCATTAGTATTAGCTACTAAATCCATGATAGCTTTATTGCCTCTTCTATTACCTATTGCCTTACTAACCATTTTAACCTCGCCATCAATAACTGATATAATTGGCTTAAGGTTAATTATATTTCCAGCAATTGCAGCAGCTGATGAAATTCTACCTCCACGCTTAAGATATTCTAATGTGTCTACTAAAGCAAAGATTCTAACATCCTTTTTCTTTTCATTTAAAATATCTACTATTTCTGTAATTTCCTTGCCATCATTTACTAATTTTATTGCAAGCTTGACTAAAAGCTTTTGTCCAATAGTTGCACTTAAGCCATCAACAACATAAACATTCTTTATAGTAGCTGCAGCTTGACAAGCTGATTGATAAGTATTTGATAGCCTAGATGATAGTGTAATTACTAGCAATTGTGAGCTATCTGAGGTAAGCTCCTCAAATTTTTCTTGCCATCTATATGGTGTAATTTGCGCTGATTTTGGTGAAAGCTTGCTTCTTGTCAGCTTTTCATAAAATTGATCTGCAGTAATATTTACGTTATCATAAAATTCTATATCACCAAATGAAACAATTAGCGGTATAAACTCCACACCATTTTCTTTATACTCTGCTAATGTAAAATCTGCAGCAGTATCAGTTAAAATCTTAATCTTCATTTTCATTATCCCCTTTTTGACAAATCTCTTCCAAACGGTTACTTATTTTAGATAAAGAGGAATACATAAATGAACGTTCTTCTTCAGTTAATGCAGTATCAATATTTGACATAATATTATCTATCTTTGCTGCAACAAACCTTCCAGCCTCCATACCTTTCTCAGTTAAGAACAGCTGAGTCTTATAACGTTTCTTTACATTTTCAACACAATACACATAACCATTATCCTCTAAAAAATCAATGGCTCTAGAAATTTGTGCCTTATCCTCTTCACAAATATCACATAACTCCTTAGCAGTAAGCCCACCCTCTTTGAATAAATAATAAATACATGAAACATGTGGTGTCTTTAAATTTATTTCTTCCATTTCAAAAGCCTTAATTCTTTTAATGCTTCTAGAAATCTTAGTTATCAATACTGTGAAATTTTTGTATCTTTGAAACATAGTAACCTCCTTGTTGATTTTACAACAAGTATAATTTATCACATAGTTGTTGATTTGTCAACAAGTTTAGACATTTTATTATAATATCAAAAAAACTCATATCATTATGATATGAGTTATTTATTTTTGAATTTTTCTATGAAGGCTAATCTTCTTGCCTCCATTGCCTTCTTAGTAGCAATTGAACCATCTCTTAGACCTTTCTTTATACCTAAAAGAGTCGCAGAACGCAATTTATTTCCATGGTATAAAAATCTAACCTTCTTTTCTTCAGGTAAAATATCATACTGACGCTTCATACTTTTTACAAATTCAGGGAAATGATATCTAATCGATAAAATATTTAGGTCCGGATTTTCCTTTAATAAGAAAAACAATAAATCAACAAATTCTTTTCTTTCATCAATGCTAGTCATTTCTAAATAATTAGTAACTGTATTTGTAATTATTATAGAATACATATCTAGCTTTGGTGCTCTTCTAAATGTAGCACTTTGATTAATATGCCAATTGAATAATAAATGTCTTAAAATTCCAACTCCACTAGTCTTAATAACTTCATAATCCCTCGAATAATACATAAGCATTCCAATAATCGTTTTATCGCAAATTCTTCTTAAGACCTTTTTCTTTATGCTTAAATATTCTTCTGTTTCAAAAATATCATCCTTAAAACCTGGCCCATCAAAATCATAAATATGAACTATTCTATTTTTGACTTTATTTGATGATTTCATACTTGAATATATAGCTAAATTACCACCCTTAGAATGTCCACAAACAATTATAGGTCCCTTAGTAATTGAGGCTACAAGTTCTAGATACTCACAAGCTGATTTTTGAGCTGGTACCTCATCAGTATACATCATTTCAAAATCCTCATGCCAGCCAACAATAGTCATATCAGTTCCTCTAAAGGTTACAACAACCGTATCTCCTAATTCAAATGTCATAGCACAAAATTGTTCATTATTAGAGGTAGAGTATACATTTTTATATCTGTTTATCTCTACTGGTGCATATCTTTTTGATTTTTTTAAAGCCTTGGCAAGCTTTTTATTTTTTTCAGGATCAAATATATCATGTGTAATAATGCTTAATCTAGCTTCATTATTTAGTACCTTAAAGAAAATACCATGTGTGTTATCCTCTAAGCTAGGAACAAATTTTTCAAGCTCAAAATATGAAACCTGACAAAAAACAGCAGCATCAACCTCGTTAAAAGGTAGCTCATCAAATGTTCTAGTTTCCTCTTCTACATAATTAATTATATTTCTCATAGTATCCCCCCTTTAATTTATTAAAATAAAGTTATCTAAAAAAATCTCTTACCTTGTTCGTTATATTAGTACCAATTTCATTACCATTAACCATTAAATTTCCTGCTACAGTTGAAGCTTTGATTGAAGCACTTGCTTCATTTATGATAATTGAACCGGAAACTGATTCTAATCTTAGCTCGTTAGATTTTATATACTCAACACCTATGTTACCTGAAACAGTTCCAACAATGATATCATCACCTGTAATTTTGTTACAGCTTGCTGTTCCAGATACAGTTTTAATGTTACAGTGTAAGGTATCTATTTTTTCTATTTCTACTCTACCAGTAATAGTCTCCAAACTAAATCTTTTTGCATTTACCTCACCTATAATTCTAACACTTCCATCTGTAGAATATACTCTAAAATTATCCATTAGCCTTCTTGGTAATATAATTTTTATCTTACCACTATTTCTATATAATGCTAAAAATCTAGATTTCTTAAATACAAATCTAAAATAATTTTCATTATTAATAATTTCGTAATTATATAAATCTGCAT
>JAZNYN010000054.1:0-27297 GCA_045594405.1 Anaeroplasma sp. | reverse complement strand
GCATCCCGTGGAAGGGCAATTATTCTTCTTGGCTTGAGCAAAAGGAGAAACGCCTCGCCGCCGAGGAAAAAGTTGCTTCCGCGCGCCGGAAAACCATGGAGCCTCAAACAGATCCTAACGTTATTAAGAAAGCCGCAGCGAGTCTTTCTGATATGTCTGAATCATTAAATGAAGCTATTCAGACATTAGCTAGAGCAGGATATAAAGTAGATATTTATAATAAGACAATTACTAAGTAATTAAATAAAAAGGAGAGGTGGAGATAGATTGCTCCACCTTTTTTAGTTAATCTTTATCTACATTTAGATTATAATATAATCATAAAAGAATGGAGGATTCTATTTATGTCTAAGGTATATATGGTAAAAGCTATCTGTAAATGGGATAGAGATACAGATGGTGAGATTATTGGTGTCGCTTCTAATACAGAACAGGCTAAAATTCTGGTAAGAACTTATATTGAAAAAATATATTGTTATGGATCACATACTTTTGACATATATGAATTTGAACTTGATAAATTTTATGATTCCGGAATCGTTGTAATGCATTATTCAAAAGATGATGTACTTCGTATTGCACGTGAACTTGGAAAATACAATGATGTGGAGTAATATATGAATATAGAAAGTAAAGTAACTAAGTCAGAATATGAAGCACTTATTACACATATCGAAGCTATAAATAAAATCTTAGATTCTTATCCTTATAAAGAAATTCGAGATTCTCATTTCGTAACTATGATGTCCCGTTGCAAGACTCATGCAAGCACTCTTTCAGGATATATTAAATGTTTATCTATTCAGGAGGAATCTTAATATGAATATAGCAGTACATGTAAGTCATTGTTGTAAATGGCATGGATGTAAATATGGGGACCCTGATTGCCCAGTTAAGAATGGAAGAGTAGAACAGGAATATTTATGTGAAGATTGTTATGATGTTTTGGAGAATGAAAAAGACTATAAAAAATTAATTGAACAAGCATCTGAAATTCGTAAGTTCCAAAACACTAAAGAATTAAATAAACAATTAGATAAAATGCTTGCTGAAGGAGTTTCAATATATAATAACGATCCAAGCCCTGATCTTGCAATTAGAATTCCTAAAAAGGTTGCAAGAATCAAATTAATGGGAGGTGCTATGGTATTTGATATTAACGAGGACATTGCATATACGCCTCCCACAGAAGAACAGAAAAAGAATCTAAAAGAAATGCTTACGATTGAGGTAGAAGAATTTAATGAATAACTCTTTAATGGCTAAAGGTATGATCATTGCATTTAGAGGACTTGGTATCCAAATTGAAAATTGGATTGATGATCCCAATGGACCGATCATTTATATTTCAGTACCTAAAGAGAGTATTGATAATGGACCTGATGGAATATCTCTTGCAGGAAAGCAATTGGCAGATCGAGTTTTTACAAAAATGAATGAAATAGGAGCTCATTGTCAAATTAAATTTAAGATTCGTGATGAAATTTGGACAAAAGAAAAACGTTTGGAGGCAGAAGCCTTAGCAAAGGCTATGATGTAAAAATATGGAAGATGTATTAATGTTACTTATTCTTGCCATAGTAGCAATTGCAGGAATGTTCTTTTTACATAAAAGCTAAAGGAGATCAAAATATGGATGAATGTATATATTGTAAGGAAAGAACCCTGGCAGAACTTCCCTTGAAAACAAATATTACAGATCTTTGTGGTTCAGCTATAATAGCACAAGGAGATAAAAAGAAAGAAATTGTCTTTTGGGAAAGACATTTAGGTTGTGTTGGAATAGAAATTAACTACTGTCCAATATGTGGAAGGAAATTGAATTAAAAAGAAAATGAACACATTAATAACTATTATAGTAGTAGGTATACTCACTTGGGCTTATTTCTTAATAACGGAGTAAATTATTTATGTTTAATGTAGGAAACCAAATCATAGTAAAATCAACAAGAGAAAAAGGATATATTTACTCAATAATAGACAATGATTTATATTGTGTACACATTATTATTGATAATAAACTTCTACATGTAAAAATGTTATCCAGTAATGATATAGAATTAAAGCCCTGTGAACATAGTAATAATGGTGTATGTAATTATTCTACAAATGGATCAAGAGGAATGTTTGCTTGTATGTATTGTGAATTAGATAGAGAGTAAAAATAATCTTTAAAAATTACCTAATGCTAAATTAAACGATATAAGGTATAGTTTACGATAAGGTAAATTGATATATTGGTAAAGAGGATCTCGGCTTGGGGTCCTTTTTATATTGTATATATAATTATAAATACTTATCAGAGGTTGAATTCCATTATGACTAAAGAACAAATACTTACAAACAGAGAAGCTAAGAGAAATGAAAGAAATCTTAATTATAAATTAATGGAATTAGCTACTCAGAACGCACAGAGAGATTATTATATTAAAGAACAAGAATCAGGTCTTATAGATTTATATTCTAAAGATGGACATGAGGTTGGAGAATTAATTGAGATTGGTTTTAAATCTATTGAGGATGTAGCTAGATATATAGATATTTTATCTGGAATCAAAAACCATAAATTATTTCCTGATCAGCCCACAGGTAGAACTAATAGAGATAAATTTATTGGTACTTGTATTATGTTAGATGCATCAGCCATGGAATGTCTTAAAGATCTTTTAGAATCTGATTATAAAATATGGCCGGATAGTTTTCATTCCTTTATTATAGCTGAAGATAGAGATATTGTAGATAAATTAATTAAAAAATATCATCTTACTGAAATGAGAAGAGGTGTAGATATTTATGATACTCATAATGTCTATAATGGTGATATTGTAGATTATGTTTCTCAATCAACAATTGAGGGTGACGAATACTCAGGTCCTAAAGTAGATGCTACATATAAAGATTTAATGCGTTATGGAAGACGTGATAGAGCTGATAATTATAGTTATATAAATAATAATTTATCTCTTGATGAAGATTTAGAAAAATCTATATATGAAGAAATGAATGAAATTGACGATAATATATCTTTAATGGAAGCTACTCAAAATATTATAAATAAAGGAAATTACTCAAAATGTCAATCTCTCATACCGTAAATCAATTCATACAATCAATGATTGATGAAATAGATAATCAACAATATAAAGAAGTATTTCAAGAAGCTTATAATGCTTTTGATAATGCAGATTATACTGAATTTGTTTCTATTATGCAAGAAATTGGAATTGATTGTAAAACTTATCAACTTGAAATAATGAAGCTCGAGATGGAATGGGCTATTAATGAATGGTTAATAAATACTCAATCCCATACTATTTTAATAAAACATTTTAATAGGCAATATCTAAATAATACATGTGGACTTCATTGGACGGAATTTATTAAATTTCTAAAAGATAACCATAACCAATTTGATGGAGTAGAGATATCTTGGAATGGTATATATGGAGACTATGAAATTAGAAGGAAGTGATTTATTATGGATGGATATATCAATTAAATTAAGAGTAACTAATCAATTTAGTTACTCTTTTTTATTTTTTCTATTATAATATAATTAAGGAAAGGAAGTGATGATATGCCTCCTAAGAGTCTCTGGGATTCATATTTGAACGATCAGAATAGACAAAGTAAAGCAAAAAGATATATTGAGGAAAATATTCAGTTAATAGAGGAAGAATCTTTTGATACTCTATTTCTCAGTTGTCCTTACATTTTAAAAATTCCTGTTTTTAAAATTTTACGTGAATCTGAAATTTTATTCCTATATATGGACATGTATGGAAATAATTTAATTAGATCATCTAATGGAACAACTGTTGATCATAATTTGATTTATGGAATATGATATTTTAATTTAAGAAAAATAATTTGGAGGATTAATAATGAAATCACAGCCTTTAGAGTTTAGTGTAGGATATGCTTTTGGAGATATTGAAAGAAGAGCCTTCAGACTCATGCGAGAGCAAGAATATCTTGAAGAGATTGATTTGGCTCTTAATATTCCCAAATGTTGGTTTAAGGTTTTTAGACCTACGGATAAAAAGAGTGAAGTGGACTTTAATGATCGTGAATATGTAATGAAACGAGTAATTGAATTACTTGAACCTGTATTTCCTAAATGGAATATTACCTGCAGTAGTAAGGTGAATGAACAGTACCAACAATTCGATTTCCATTTTGAAAAGAAAATTGTAAGACAGCAATTGACAGTTAGAGATATTGAAGAGATTCTAGGATATCCTATTGAGATTATTGCGGAGGCATCTAAGTGAAATACCCAACTGAAACTGAAGAGGAATTTCTGAAAAGAGTAGAAGAAGCCAAAGCTCGAGGCGAATGTTTATTTCGAGATGATTCCAATAGAGAAATGATTTTAGATATTATTGATAATTATCTAGATATAGTTGATGCAACCTTAGAGGTAGATAAATAAATCTACCTCTTTTTAGTTCCTTATTTTACTTAAATGTTATATAATATTATTAGATAAGAATCATAATTGGAGGATTGAATACATGACATCCCTTAAATGTAAATGGAATGCATCTAATTTTTATAACCTAGTTAGAGACTTTGTAGGTGACGGAGTAACATCAGTAATTCATTTAGCCATTCCAGAAGGAATCCATTTTAGAGTTTTTGAATCTATGATGGACATATGTAGAAATTCTTTTGAGTTTCCTTTGAAGATGTATATTGTGCAGGAAGGAATTTTAAGTATTACTAAACACAATGAGAAATATCTTCCTACTGAATCTTCTCATATTTATTTTCCAGGGGAGGAATATTCATATAGTTTAATGAAAGGAACTAAGGAGTGTCCTATAGATCCCACACAAGAATTTTTATGTGACATTAAACCTAATAAGGATTCAACACCTCATAGTTATCATGTACAATATATTTTTGAGGTAAGAGAACAGGAGGAATGTCCACCTTGGTATTACATAGAGGAAATTGATGTATGTAAAACACTTCAGAAGTGTTTCTTAAGATATATTGAAGAAATAATTCCTTCCGATGAAGTAGATTTAGTAATATCATTTAAAGGAAACTGTTTCAACATTGATATTTATTTACCTTCTGTTACTGTAGATGAGAAGAATAAAATTGACGATAGATGTTCTCCTGCGATTCTTTCTTTAAAAGGATATAAGGAAATGTATCTTATTAAGGCTGTTATTGAAAGGACCGATATAGAATGAATGCTGTTAAGATATTTATAATTGGAAAAATCCTTCTTCACATTACTTTAGCTATTTGTATTACATTTGCAGCATGTTATTTTAATAAATGGGGATTACTATTTTTCTTAATTCTTCCTGCATGTGGACTATCAATGGAAGTATCCTCGGAAGATCCTAAAGCGTCAGATGAAATAAAACCAGAGGAGGATAAAAGTTGAAAAGATACGGATATGGAATGATGATTGGAAGGTTCCAACCTTTTCATATAGGGCATTATCATATTCTCAAGCGTGCCCTAGAAGATTGTCAAATTGTGATTGTTCTTTTAGGTTCTTCACAGGAATCTAGGGTACCTCATAATCCTTTAACAGTAGAAGAACGACAGGAGATAATTTTAAATTGTTTTCCTGAGGACAGATATAGACTTCAAATTATACCTATCGAAGATAGAGCCACAATTTCAAATGATGAATCTTGGGGAGAATATCTTTTTAATATTATAAAGGAGAATTATCTAGGTGCTCCTCAAGTTATATATGAGGGAAAAGAGCCTATTAGAAAAGATTGGTATAACACTCTTGATGTTGACCTTATTCAAATATGTAGAAAGACCCTTCCTATTTCAGGTACTAATTTAAGAAAGATGCTTCTCAATGATGATAATAATTGGAGACATTATTGTCCTAAAGGAGCACTTGAAAATTATTTACATTTACAGGAGGTACTAAAGGATGTTACCAAAGACAAAGGCTCTAATTAATTGGATCAAGGAGCAATTTGCAGATATTCCTGATGGTAAAGCCATTATAGGTATTAGTGGAGGAAAAGATTCTACTGTTGCAGCAGCACTTTGTGCTAAAGCACTTGGTCCTAATAGAGTAGTAGGAGTAATGATGCCTAATGGAGAACAATCTGACATCAAAGACTCTATTTGGGTTTGTGATTTACTTGATATTCATAAACTTACTATTAATATTGGATCCACTGTTAAGACACTTTGTCGAGAAATTGATGAAGCCTATGACTATGATCATTGCTGTATTAAGAACTCAATGATTAAAACAAATCTTCCCGCTCGTATTCGCATGAGCACACTATATGCAGTAGCAGCACTTTATCCTAATTCTAGAGTAATTAATACTTGTAATATGTCAGAGGATTTTGTAGGTTATTCTACAAAATATGGAGATGCTGCAGGAGATATCTCTCCTCTAGGTAATCTTACAGTAAGAGAGATCCTAGAAATCGGGGATGATTTATTTCTCCCTTATTCATTAGTTCATAAAGTTCCAAGTGATGGAATGTGTGGAAAGTCTGATGAAGATAATCTTGGATTCACCTATGATGAATTAGATAATTATATTCTAAATACAAAAGAAGTTTCTGATGAAGTAAAGGAAAAGATTGAGAAACTTCATATGAGTACAAGACATAAATATAAATCAATGCCAACATTTTATTGGCCGGAAAGTGAGGAATTTTAATTATGATGAAATTAGCTCCTTGTGTGACAAGTTTACTTTCAACCGATCTTTACAAATTTAACATGCATCAGGTCATGATACACAAACACATGACTCTACATGGTCAATATATTTTCAAATGTAGAAATAAAGATGTAAAATTTACACAAGCAATGTGTGATGAAATCAATGCTCAGATTGATCATCTTTGTACCCTTACATTTAATGATGAAGAATTGAACTATCTCAATTCCCTCAGATTTATTAAGAAGGACTATGTTGACTTTCTTAGATTCTGGAGACCTCTCCGTAGATATGTTAATTGTTATCTTGTCGCAGATACACAGAATGAAAAAGGTGAATGGGAAGGTGAACTTAGAATTGAAGTTGATGGACCCCTTTTCTCTGTAATGCATTTTGAAATTTATCTTCTTGAGATTGTAAATGAGGTATATTTCCGAATGAAGTATAATTACATCGAACTTATTAAGAGTGCAGATAGAAAGCTTGAAGAGAAGCTTAATGCATTTAAGAATGGAAACTATACTTTTAAGTTTGCTGAGTTTGGATGTCGTAGAAGACTCTCAGGTGAATGGGAAGACTATGCCCTTGGAAAGCTTCTTGAAACTGGTCATTGTGTAGGTACCTCTAATGTATTTCTTGCCATGAAATATGGTTGCAAGCCAATCGGAACTTATGCGCATGAATATGTTCAGATGTATCAGGGTGTGCCTGGAGTACAGTTAGCTTACACTAACAAGAAAGCACTTGAAGAATGGTTTGAGGAGTATCAGGGAGATAATGGTACTGCCCTTACAGATACACTTGGTACAGATCTCTTCTTAAAGGATTTTGATAAGCTTCAGGCTATGTGTTATACTGGAGTGAGACATGATAGTGGAGATCCTATTGAATGGGGTAATAAGATTATTGCTCATTATGAAAGTCTTGGAATTGATCCTAAGACAAAGACTCTTCTCTTTAGTGATGGACTCACATTTGATAAAGCTCAAGATATTTATGATTACTTCGAAGGTAAGATTAATGTAAGCTTTGGAATTGGAACATTTATTTCTAATGACACTGATGAAGATGCTCTTAATATTGTTATCAAGCTTCAGTATGTAAATGGACATCCTGTTGCAAAGCTCTCTGATAATCCTGGTAAGGCGATGTGTCAGGATGATTCCTATCTTGAGTATCTTAAGAATGCAGTTGAATATAGATTAAAGGAAGGTATTTGAAAATGAAAATTCTTGTAGTTGTAGATGCACAGAACGATTTTGTAACAGGAGCTTTGGCTAATCCTGAGGCTCAGAAAGTAATTCCCACTCTTTACAATAAAGTTAAATCTAGACTTGAAGAAGGATGGAAGGTAGTATTTACTCAGGACACTCATTGGCAAAATACTTATGATGTAAGTATGGAAGGAAAGTATCTTCCCGTTCCTCATTGTATTGACGAATCTGAAGGATGGTATATTGTTCCTGAACTTAAGGAGTTTTGGGAAGGCCATTGGAGACTTATTAAATGTAGATTTGGAGATATGTATCTATATGAAAGACTTGAAAATGTATGTATTAATGATCCTGCAACTGAATCTATTGAAGAAATTGAGCTCGTAGGGTTCTGCACTGATATTTGCGTAGTATCAAACGCACTTATTCTTAAGGCATCTGTTCAAGGAGAAAATACCATTATCAGTTGTGACAGTTCCTGTTGTGCAGGAACTTCTGTTGAAGCTCATAACGCAGCCCTTACTGTAATGAAATCTTGTCATGTGGATGTGAGATAAATGAAATTAGAACTTACTATTCAAGATATGTTTGACCGTTATCCTACTTTATTTAAAGAACGTTTCGATTGTCTAGATCATTTATTTATTTGTATAGGCAATGGATTTAAATGGAAGAACGGCGAACTTGTTGACAATGATTATAATTACACCCGAGAATATCAAAAACTTTTAAAATCTCATCTTGTAGATGGAAGGGCTTTTCAACATAATAAACTTTCTCTGCGTGGAGAGTCAGCTTATTATCATGAGCTCAGAAAAGCTGAGGGTAAGAAAGATCTCTTTGCAGATATTTACACTTCAGAAGAGCTTGAAGAAATGCACCAAAAGCATTTAGCCTCACTCCCTGATGATGTGTACTATAAGCACCCGAGAGTAGAACGATGGTATGATTCTCATATAGATGAAAATGGAAAGCCTTATATCAGACTCTGTAAAAATTATGCAAAGCTCTTTAATTATCCCGAGGATATAAAGCCCGATTGGCTTGCAGCCATAGAAGAAACTAAACAGCTTCTTATTGAAGATTTTGGACCAGACGTATTTAAAGACCCGGAGGAGATAAAGTGAGAAAACTTATTTGTTTAATACTTCTTCTTGTATGTATTTGTTCTTTAGTCTCTTGTACTACTAGACAAGAAGCGGAAGCAAATCTTACTCCAGAACCCTTTGAATTAATTATTTATGAAGATGATGGTGCAGGCTATACTTTTCATAAAGTTTTATATAATAAAGTAACTAACCTATATTATGACTATCAATATTATTATAGTTATATTGAAGGATCAGGATATAGAGATTTAGATCGTATTGAATTTAGAGTATATGATGAAAATGGTAATATTGTTCCATCGGGGGTAAAATAATTATGTCTAAATGTAATATTAATGAAATTCAAAGATACACGATTACTTTTAATCTTGTAATAAAGAAATTAATTGGCTCGGCTAATTTGAACATGGACGAACATTTAATGACTTTGACTCAGATTGTTAGAAAAAATATTCAAGAAGTGTTAGAACGAGATGAATATAATTATTGTAATGTTTATAATGATAAGCTAAATAGTTTTGATTTTATTATTTGGACTCGAAAAATGTCTAAAGAAGAGGTTGAGAAACTAGAGGTAGCATTATCAATGAAACATCTAGTTCTTAAAGATCTAGGAGGACTTAATATTTGTAATCTCAAATTTGAAGGTGAATGGGATGAATAACATATCAATTGAAGAAGCTATTTCATGTCTTGAATTTGATATGAGCATGATCACATTTGATCCTAATACAGGAGAGGATTTAGATCTTGAGACTGTCAAATCAAGAAATGAAATGAATTATAAAGGCTATTTAGCTGATCAAATAGCTATCGAGGCATTAACAAAACAGATCCCTCTAGAATGTATTAGAAATTCGTGTCCTTCGTGTGGAGTATATACTGCACCTTCAAATGCTTATTGTTCTCATTGTGGACAACATATAAAAAGATAAAATAAAATAATTTGTCATTATAGGTACATATTGAATAAAATTAATATGTACCTTTCTTGTATATAATTTTATATGGTAAACAACCTATAATGATATTATTATAAAAGGAAAATGACAAATGAAAGTAACGCGTTTAAATGAAAACTTTGACGTTATTGAACCTATTGTTGAGGAAGTCGACACCTCTGCAGATAGATTCGTAACCGCTGTCGCAGACTATCGTAAGTTTGCAAATTTAGATGAATCTGTTCAGCTTACTGAAGACATGATTGATGAATGGGCGCTTAATGAGGCGGCATGTAAGAATGCATGTCAGAGCTATGATCTTAAAAAGAAACTTCTAGGTGAAGATATTACTATTGATCAGGCTGCAAGATCTCTTGATGCTGATCAACAGACAGCTCAAAATGAAGGCCAGATTACTAAAGCTCTTAACAGAGCATTAAGAAGTGCTAAGAGTATTCAAGCAGAGGAAGCAGCAAATGGTGAACCTTCTGGTGATTACCCCAATATCCTTTTAGTTGGTCAGGCCGGAACCGCGAAAACATCAGTAGTAAAGCAGTGGGCTAAAGCAAATGGAATTAACCTAGTTTATAAGGATGCTAAGACAATGGATCCTTCAGCTCTTGGCGGTATTGTTGCACGCGATATGAACGATACTGATTATGCTAAACGTTTAGGTACAAAAGAGTTTGGTACATTAGATGCTCCCAACTCAGTACTATTCTTAGATGAATATAACAGAGCTAAATCTGAAATTCGAGGAGCTCTTCTTACCCTTGTTCAGGACCATGTTGTATGGGATCCTAAGGCTGAGGGAGAAATGAGACATCTTCCTAATTTCTTATTTACTGTCGCTGCTATTAACCCTTCAGGTAATATTTATAAGGGCGCTAAGGAAATGGACCCTGCTGAAAGATCTAGATTCCGTAGAATTAATATTCAGATGGATCCTGGTGAACACTTAAAGTATCTTGAGAAACATTATACAGATCGTCTTGCTCATGCTCAGGATGAAGAGGATAAGCTTGCTATTCAGGGTAGACTAGAACTTGCAAAAACACTTCTTTCAAGTCCTAAGTTTGCATATGATACTATTATTGATGAAGATGAAAACTTTGAGGATGATGCATATATTCCTCTTAACTATAGATCTCTTAAGAAGGCTCTTGATGATTCTGATGGAACCAAGAAAGACTTAATTGATATTTGGTCTGAGTATTGCAACTATAAGAAGAAGAATATGGTAGTAGATATTCTTTCTAATTTCGTAGATGTAAAAGATAAGGCTAATGATGCTCTTAAGACTGAAACACAATCTACTGTCTTTAATAGAGCTAAATCACATAGAGAAAAACTTCGTGAATTAGGACTTAATGTTTAATTATGAGCAGTGAAAGATTAGAAGAATATCGTGATATCATCCATAAAATGATTGAGAAACATATTGATGAAATAGATTCAAATAATTTCGGGATCATTTATGATGATATGTGGGAACAAGAAGTTCCTATGGAATATATTTCTACTCTTACTGAACAATTTTGGGAAGCTGGTATCGAGCCTCTGGAACATATGAACTATGTTCCAGAGTGCTATGCGGCATTTTTAATTGATGTTCCTGAACGAATGATTATCCCAGGGAATTGTCTTGATATATCAGCTAATGCGTATTGTTATTGCTATATGCAGGATATTGTACTACAAGAAGGAGTAGGTTCCATTAGAGAGCGCGCCTTTAGTAATTGTGATAATCTTACTTCAATATATCTTCCTTCTACAATAAAATATATTCATCATTTAGCATTTAGAGCCTCAACTAATATAAATTATATTAAATATAATGGAAAAATTGAACAATTTCATAAAATAAGAACCTCAATACAAAAAAACTTAGTAGATATATTAGAAGAGAGTGTTAATTATAATCCTCTTAAAATTGAATGTTTAGATGGGACAATTAGTTTAGGTCAATATTAAAGAAAGGAGTTCATATTATGAATAACAAATGGGATGAAAAATTAGTTCAAGTATATGGAACTCTTGCTTTAAATTTTGTAGAGGAGAATATGGATTTAATTGAGTCTAATAATTTCCCTGCACTTTTTGCAAAAAATGATAACCATTTAGTGACAGGTAATATAATACATATTTTAGATGATTCTAATATTGAATGGATGCCATATGTTACTAGTATTCCCGGTTGTGCATATTGGTGTAGAGATGATGTGACTTCTATTGTTGTTCCTGATAATGTATATGGAATTGGACCACAGGCCTTTGCTCAATGTAGTCATTTAGAAGAATTAATCTTGCCTGCTACAATTAGAGATATAGGTGGCCTTATTCTTGAGCACACCTATTTAAATAAGATAATATTCAAAGGCACCAAAAAACAATGGAACAATATCTGGTTTGGCAGTGGGTGGAATAAATACTCCCGCATTGGAGAAGTACATTGTGCCGATGGAATTATTAGAGAGGTAATTCCAAAATGAGTGATTATATTTTAGGATACCCTACAATACTTGGATCTACTAAAGGTGCAATAGAATTTCTTGAAGAAAATATTGATTTAATAGATAACGATCAATGGGAAGATTTCTTTTGGAATATGATAGATAACCCTAATAATTGGATTGTGGGTATGTACACCTCATATACTATTATTGGAATGCTAGAAAAATCAGATATTAAATTTGATGAACATATGAGACAAAAAGTTTTATATGAAGCATTAAATAATACTATAGCTGCACTTAAAGATTCTGATGTAAAAGAAATTAATCTATATGATTTATATTATCTAGATAATGGTAGCTTCCTGCCCAGAGAAGATATGGGAAATTGGGTAGGATATAATGTAAAAGAATTTCTTGCCTTTATAAAAAATAATCCTGATCTGAGGATACAAATAATAAAAGATACTGGAAACATGCATGACACATATATTAAAGTATTTTAAGGAGAAACCATCTTATGTATTCAGCAGCAGCTAAAAAATATGTTGAACGATATATTAACCTTATTGATGAAGAAAGATGGTTTGATTTCTTTTGTAATACTTATTATCCCGGGGATGATGATCCTGATCCTTTAACAGATGATGAAGTTAATGAAGTAATATCTATTTTAAGAGATGCTGGAATTTATATTACTGATGGTATGATTAAACAATATTTATTAGATATAATTAAAGATAATTTAATATTGTTTTTTAATCAAAACGGGGAAAATGCAAAAATTTTAATGCACACATTTATAAATAGATATTTTGAAAATCATTTAGGATATTCGGATAGTGAAACTATAAGTCTTATATTACAGAATTTAATAAAATTAGGTGTTGAGATTAATGGAGATGGATATATGATTAAAAGTAAAGGTATCCCAATAACAGTGAGGCTCGTTTAATGCTTAATAGTGTAAGAAAATTTATTGAAACTCATATAGATTTAATTGATGATGAAAATTGGGATACTTTATTAGATATAATTACTAATGAAAATAATCCCCTTAATGATATTCAATTTAATGAATTGACTACTATATTAGGGGAAGCAGATATAGAAATTCCAAAACATTTAATTGAAGATAAATTTATTGAATTACTTAAATGGTATTTAGAAGTATATAGATCAGATGAAGAATCTTTACCTATTTGTATTTTTATTAGAAAATACTATGATTGTAGAATGGGATTAAGTGAATTAGAATGTGCAGAGTTAATTGAAGCTAATTTAAAATCTATAAATCCTAAAATGGGTTTACTAGATCAATTCGGGTCCGGTAATTTAACTCAATTTTTATTAATTTTTGAAGAGGACTAAATAGTGGCTACAACATTAAGAAATGATGCAAAACAAGAAATTATAAATATTTTACGAGAAGAGGGATATGCAACATACGCTCGTCTCGTAGATCTTTTTGATATATATTTAACTGATGATCCTGAAGTAGTAGGATATATGATTCCTGGTAAAGCTAAGATAGTTATTAATGGAGGCTTATCTATTTCTCAAGTATCCTTAATTGTTCGTCATGAAATTCTTCATGAATTTTTAACTCATCATGAACGTCAAGGGGCTTTTGAAAAGGATAATGCAACTTTAGGATCAGATCATGAACTTGCAAATATCGCAGGTGACTATGAAATCTCCAATAGAGGATACACTGATAAAGATAAGGCCAATGCAAGAGCAATTGTCTTAGGAGATAAAGTTCTTAGAGGACTTGTTACTGAAGATGAATATCCTGATTGGGAAACTGCTACATTTGAAGAAATGTATAGAGATCTTCTTGAGAAACGTAAAAAGGATCAAGATGCACTTAAAAAACTCCTCCAGCAATTGCAATCTATTTCTAAAAAAGATCTTGATGATCTAATGGATGAGATGGATCAAATGGGAGGAGGTCCTTCTATGGATGGAATTCCTTCTGATGATCAAGATGGAAAAGGAAAACCTATACCTGGTAAAGGAAAGCCTGGAGAAGAAAAAGACGATTCTTCTACAGATCCTACTGGATCAGGCGGACCTTTAGATAAGGAAACTCAAGATAAATTAAATAAATTAAAAGATGCTGCAGGACAAGCTCAAAAGAAGGCAGATGAATTAGATGATAGCTCTGATAAAGACGGATCTGTATTTGATTCAGATGCAGATGTAAAAGCTAAAAATGATCTTGCAAAACGTGTTGCAGAGATTAAACGAATCTTTGATGATTTAAAAGAAAAGGAAGCTGTGCTTGATAATAGTGCTCAAGTTAAAAGAGCTGAGAAGGCTGCTAAAGCAGCAAGAGATATTGAAAGAGTTCAAGCATCTCCTCTCAATAAATTTAAATTATCATTAGGTAGATTCATTGCAGATCAAATTAATGATGAGGAGTCTGAAACTTATGCAAGAGTAAATCCTTCATATGAAGATACTGAGTTCTTACTTCCTGGCAGAATGGTTAAGGAAGAGAAACACATTCCTTGCATTAATGTATATTGGGATGTATCAGGTTCATTCTCTGACCCTGCAAAGACTGAGGGAGCTAGGAGAGCTATTGCAACACTTAATAATTATGTAAGATCAGGTGACATTGAAATTAAGACCTGGTATTTCGCAGATAGAGTAAGTGAGAATAAGAGTTCCGCAGGCGGTGGAACAAGAGGTACTCCTATTCTTGACCATGTAGAACAGACGAAACCTACAAATGTTATCGTAATAACAGATGATGATATTTCTGATTGTTCAAGAGTTGTTAAGGTACCAGGAGCTGTATGGTATCTATTCTATGGAAGAGGTTCAGATAATCTTGCATCACACTTATTAGGTAAGAGACAGACAAGATCTTATTTAGTAAGTTTCTCGTAATAAAATAACAAATCTCCATAACTTGTATATATTATTATATAGCAAGAATATGGAGATTTTTTCTTTCAATGGAAATAAGTTTAAAAGAATTTATTGAAGCCAATATTGATCTAATTGATAATAATCAATTTGAACTTTTATATCATAATTTTAGAACTGAATTTAGAACTAAAGATTGGGGAATGTTATCAGACTTTCTTTTTAGAGCTGGAATTAATCCTTTAAATTATTTAGAGTTTGTCCCTAAATTCTTTTTATATGGAACTGGGAATACTAAAGAATTAGTAATTCCAAATCATGTTACCAAAATTTATGCCCGAGCATTTGAAAAGGCTCATTCTTTAACTTCAATACAACTTTCTCCTTATATAACTAATATTGAACAATATGCATTTATGGAATGCATTAATTTAAGAACTATAAAATTTCCCTCAATGATAGAAAGTTTAGGAGAAAGTGCATTTGAGCATTGTAGTATGTTATATAATGTAGATTGTAGTTCTGAATTAGCAATTATACCTTATAGATGTTTTTATTATTGTAGTAGCTTAAGAAACGTTACCTTACCTTATGGAGTAGTAGAAATAGGACAAGATGCATTTAGATATTGTACTTCATTAGAATCAATAGAAATTCCTGTACATGTTACTAAATTGGGAAATCGTTGTTTTGCTGATAGTGGGTTAAAACAAATTATTTTCAATGGTACTAAACGTCAATGGAAATCAATTCATAAATATAGCACTTGGTGTCAAGGAGTTCCTCAAGGTATTTTAGTCAAATGCACCGATGGAACTTTATTAGAGTCATTTTATGATTGATTAGTTTACAGTTAACTAATTATTAAAAATATATTATAATATATTAAAGACTATAAATAGGAGATATAAGAACACATGATAGATATGGGTATTGCTAAGGAGTTAATTGAAAAATATATTGACCTTATTGAAGCTGATAAATTTGAAGATTTATATATGCATTTAAACTCTGAAATACATGCAGGTGAATCTCAACTTATAGGTCTTGTTACCTCTATTCTAGAATCATGTGATATTCATCCTTTAAATTATATGGAATATGTACCAACTTTCTATAATGCATATAGAGAAGATTTGACCTCAGTAATTATTCCTGATCATATTTTTGCAATTGATAGGGGAGCATTTAAATTTTGTTCTAATCTAAAATCTGTAAAATTACCGAACACAATTGAAGTAATAGGTACTGAGGCATTTGCAGCATGTATTCAATTAGAAACAATAAACTTTTCTGATCATTTAATTAAAATTGAAGACAGGGCATTCTTTAATTGTGCATCATTAGATAATTATAAATTAAATGAAGAATTAAAAGAAATTGGAAAACAAGCTTTTTGGGGAACTAAACAAAATACAATTGAGATCCCTCCAAGTGTTTCCATTATTTCACCTACTGCATGGGGAACTAAGAAAATGAATTTCTTATTACACCGTGGAGCTCCAGTATTAGGAGCTTATACCACTGGACACATAGAATATATTGACTAAGGAACCTTATTGATGAATACTCATAAATTTATACCTCAAGATGAAACAAAGAAATATATAGAACATTATATAAATTTAATCGAAGAAGAGGACTTTGACTTATTATATAGTCTATGTGAAGGAGAATCAATTGCACGTAGAGATATAACAGATATATTATTAGCAAGCGGAATTAATCCTTTAAATTATATGAATTATGTTCCGCATTCATTTGCAAGAGGCTCTAGAAGATCTATGGATGGATTTATTATTCCTGAAGGAATAAAAGAGATAGAAGGCTATGCATTTTCAGGTACAGATATAAAATCAATTATCGTGCCTGAAGGAGTTACTACTATTAGAAGAGGAGCATTTAGTAATTGCCCTGAATTGCATACTATTTGGCTTCCTAAATCTTTAGGGGCTATTTATGAAATGGTTTTCAATGGGAGTAATAATGTAACTATTTATTATAACGGAACATGTGATATGTGGCATCAAGTACATCTTAAAAACAAGTGGAAAGGACTTAATGATGATCATACTATAAATATAGCATGTAGTGATCATATTATTATAGATAAAGGTAATGGTTAATGAATGATATTATTATAGACACAGTACATGTCTTCATTGAAAATCATATTGATGAAATAGATAGAAATGAGTTTGAAAAGTTATATGGATTATTAGATAATCCAGATGATATTCATATAGGCCAAATTCTTTATCATAATGTAGGAATTTTTACTGATATTTTATTAGAAGCAGGTATAGATCCTCTTATTAATTCTAATAAGGTATATGAAAATATGTTTGTATCCTCCAGTCAGAAATCTATTATACTTCCTGATAGAATTAATACTTTAGGAAGATCTGCTTTTTATGGTGCACATAATTTAGAGTCAATGATTATCCCAGAAGGAGTTACTAAAATCCCATTTGAATGTTTTCAACAGTGCTATAATATGGATTGGATATTAATTCCAAAATCTGTTCAAATAATTGATCCTGAAGCATTTACTTATGATCATATATTTTTAGTCAAATGTTATAAAGGTAGTTATGCAGATAGATGGGCTGACGAACAAGGATTAAACACGGAGTATTTAGAATGAGAATTATTTCTAAAGAAGTACAAAATTTTATAAATGAGTTTATTCATTTAATTGATGAGAATAAATTCTACCAGTTATTTGAGGAAGCGAGACACCTACTTGCCAATGTTCACAGAAGAGAGCTGGTAGAAATTTTAACCGATCTAGAAATTCCATTTCTAGAATATATGCATGCGATTAATGCAAATTTATATTATTCGAATCCAATTATGTCTATTGAAATTCCTGGAAATATAAAGACTATTGAACGATATGCATTTGCTAATTCAGATTTACATTCAATTAAAATAGAAGAAGGATGTGTGAAAATAGATCAGAATGCATTTGTTAGATGTGTAAATTTAAGAGATCTATGGTTACCTTCTACTATAGGTATTATTGGACATTCAGCATTTGGAAATTGTCCTAACCTGACAAATATTAAATATAATGGAACGGTCGAGGATTGGAATTTTATCCAACTTGATTACTCATGGTTCTCAACAACAAATAGAAAAGTTTTAGATGTTGAGTGTGCAGATGGGACCATTCAGGTCTACAGCAGTTTAGGAGCTATATAATATGGAGAATTTTGCAAAAACTTATATAGAAAATCATATAACTGAAATTGAGTCCGAACCTCATATGTTTTTTATTAATCTATGGAATCATCATATAAGTCCCTCCGCTTGTCAAGAGATATTAGATATATTAAATGCGGCTTCAATTAATACCACTTCTTCCAGATGTAGGGCTCTTGAATATATATTGGCTCAAGAAATGAATATGTGGTGCAAGATTCCTGGTAAATGTGTTTCTTTAATTTCATGGGTAAAAACTATTCTAAATTGGAAAATAGGATTTACCACTCAGCAAGTGATTGATTATATTTTAAATCATATAAAAGTTTTTAATAATCGTTGTGTAAATATTCATTATAAAAATGCTATTGAAGGATGGGTAATAGAGTCGTGAATTTCCTTAATTCTGCTCAACAATTTATTGAAGAAAATATTGATTTAATAGAGAATGAATATTGGAAATCTTTTTGGGAAAAAGCAGTCGTTACATTTACTAATGATATGATAGTAAGAAACATTGCTGATATCTTATCTCAGGCCGATATTCCTACCACTGCAATTAGACATGTGTGTTTAAATGAATATATTAAAGATGCGGTTAATAAGGCTTTCCCCAAAAGAAGTTCTAAAGCAATTCCACTGGTTAATTTTATAGATAATATTCCTTTGAATAGAAGGTTTGGATTTAACTTAGGAGAAATTGGGTTTTATATTGCTCAAAAACAAGGGGTATTTGGATTAGAAGTTACTACTTATGGTGGTTTGAAACAGGAAGTCTATGTTAGGAGGAAAAATCCATGATGGACCCTATTAACTTTTTTATAGAATGTCATATAGATTTAATCGATCAGAATAAATTTGCAGAATTATATAATGAAGCCACTGATAAATGGAGATTCCCTAATAATAGAAATATCTCTCGTTTAACTGAGACCCTATTAAAGGCAGGAGTTAATCCTTTAGAATATATGGATTATGTTCCTTTATACATGTTTTGGGAAAGTGAACTTACTAAAATAGAACTTCCTGAAACAATTACATTTATTGAGAATGATGCATTTAATGGAAGTCATTTTACTGAAATAACTATTCCTGCCAGTTGTGATAGCATAGGTCCTAATGCATTTTCTTATTCTCAAATAAGTAGAGTAAGAATTCTTAATCCAAATTGCGCTTTAGACAAAGAGGTATTTATGGATTCATATGGACCTCAAACATCAAATTTAAAATGTATCATTTATAATGGAACAATTAAACAATTTAGAGAGAAGTATAAAGATATAAATTTGCCTCGAAAATTCATTCTTCAGGCAAATGATGGAAATACTTTTATGGAGCAGTACTAATGTATTATCAGACCCAAGAATTTATTGAGAAATATATTGATCTCATTGATAATAATAATTTTCAAAAATTTTATGATTTAACTGAGGGAATGGAGATGCAACAAATAGGAGATATATCCAAAACTCTTATTGAAGCAGGAATTAATCCTCTTAACTATATAAATTTTGTTCCTTCTGCATTTTTATTTAATGCTGAAGGATTTTCCTCTTTTGAAATTCCTCCTAATATAACACATTTGGAAGATAATTCTTTTATGGGAGCTGATATTGAAGGTATTGAAATTCCAGAGGGAGTTGTTGTTATTGCTAATGGAGCATTTTCCTGGTGTGAATATTTAAATTATGTTAAACTTCCAAAATCATTACGACAAATGAATTCAGATATATTTGAAGGATGTAATAGACTACATGCAATACATTATGCAGGAACAATGGAAGAATTTAAAAGAATAAGATGTACTAGTAAATTAATAAATTCTTATGATTCTAAAAAGAATTCATTATTTAGAATTATTTGTTCTGATGGGGAGATTCAATTAATATGAAAACTTATGTAGATGAATTTATTGAAAAATATATCAATTTAATTGATGAAAGTAAATGGGATGATTTTTATCATTTAGTTTATAATAATGTTAAGATGGGATTAACTCAATCCTTCGGATCTGTCACAGCTAAACTCTGGAATGCTGGTATTTATCCTCATGAGGAGATGACTAGAATTCCTCCTGCTTATTTACAATGCTATACACCAAGCACAGGATTTGAATTTATTGTTCCTTCTCATATAACTACAATTGATGAATATGCATTTGCTGCATCATCCATCACAAATATTAAATTAAATGAAGGATTGAAATATATTAGATTCGCAGCCTTTATAAAATGTTTAGATTTAAGATATCCAATAACACTTCCTAAATCCTTACAACTTATTGCTGATGATGCTTTTGCTGGAGCTTCTTTACCTCCTAGATTTAATGTTTATGAAAGTAGTATAGGACAAAAATGGTGTGATAAAAATATGTATTCATATCAAGTTATAAAATAAGAGTAATTTAAGTTTACTCTTATTTTTTTTTTTATAAGACATCATAACTTCTTGTATAATAATTATATAAAGATTTTTTGAGGAAATTTAAATGACATCTACTGAATATATAGAACTAAATATTGATTTAATAGATAATGATTTGGTATATTTCTTTCGAGCTACTTTTTATGATGATGTTCTAGATAAATCGCTTAATGAAATGATTCAATTAATGGAATCCGCAGGGATTAATACACTTGAGGCTCGAAAAGAGGCTTTACATCAAGTATTAATTTCAATGTTTAAACATTACGAATATAGTGCACATCTTCCATTAGATGAATGGATTGAAACTCAAATGGTTAATCATATGGGATTTTCTATTAAAGAAATCTTTAATCATATGATAAAAAATAAAGATTGTTTTGTAGCAGAATATGTTTGTGTTAAATATTCTGATGAACATAAATGTTGGATGGTTGCTTGGAAATGATAAATATCAATAAATATATAGAAGATAACATTGAATTACTTGACAGTGACCTTAAAAGATTTTTTATAAATGTGTATATTGATTTATCTGATCAGGAGTGTCAAGAATTATTAGTTATTTTAGGTGCTGCAGGAATAGATTATAGAGCTGATCGTGAAGCCGCTTTACATCATGTATTAGGTCTTGCAATTAGATCTTGGATACGTAAAAGTCCTGATGAAAATGAATTTTTGAATATTTTTGCAGATAAAATCCTTTTTAGTAATTTAGGATTTACTAATACAGAAATAATGGAGTTTATAAAAACTCATATTTCTGAGTGGCCATTAATTAAATTAGGTAAGTTAGGTCATTTGGAGATTGTGGAGAAAGTAAAATGATAAGTACAATAGTCGAGCAATTTATTAAAGATAATATCAATTTAATTGATGGAAATAAATTTCAACAATTATATAATCTTGCCACCCGTGATTGGCAATTTCCACATAATGTATTTGTAAGAGAACTTACAGAAACCTTAATAAACGCAGAAATTCCATTTCTTGAACATATGTCTTTTATTCCTTCATCTTTTTTATGGGAAAGTTCCATTGAAGAAATTGAACTTCCCAATAATATTTTAAATATAGATAAAGATGCATTTTATGGCTCTGCATTAACTCAAATTACTATTCCTGAAAATTGTGTTTCAATTGGACAAGATGCATTTGCAGGATGTAAGAAGTTGAATAAATTAACACTTTTAAACGCTGATTGCAATATAGACATTGAGGCATTTAGTGGAGGAACCCCTATTCAACAAATTTCTTATAATGGAATTTTTGACCAGTGGAAATATAACTATAAAGATTTATTATTACCTCATAGAGTAATACTTTATTGTTTAGATCGTAAGGTTTTATTACCTTAAGGAGAATATTAATATGATATTAGATCAAAGTGTAGAATCATTTATTGAGGAGTATATTGATTATATTGATAAAGAAGATTGGGATTATGTTTATCAGCAAGCCGAAATTCATATGTCTTATCCATATGAATTGACTTCTAAACTATTAGAGGCAGGAATTAACCCTCTTGAAAATTTAACGGTTGTTCCTTTTAGCTATGCACCTCTTGAATTAGATTCTGCAATCTTAAATCCAAAGTGTACTACTATTCAACAGGATGCATTTAATTCATGTGAAAAATTAACTCATATAACTTTACCAGAAGGTCTTGTTAATATAGATACTAGAGCATTTTCAGGATCCGGTCTTGTAGAAATAAATTTTCCTTCTACATTAGAAATGTTAGGTCCTGCAGCATTTTCAAATTGTAAAAACCTAAAAAAGATTAGTTATAATGGGACTATTGATCAAATGAATCAAGTACGTGTATGGGAAGAAGTATTTGATGGAGTTCCTGCTTATTATATAGAATGCACTGATGGAAATATAGAATTGAGAGATATAGACGAATGACAAGACCTGCCAATAAAATATTTTATAATAAGATTAAACAATATATAGAGACTCATATAGATTTAATTGAGAATAATGATTTTGAAACTTTATATCAAAGGGCAGAAACCGAATTAAATGGTGGAGTTGCTGTAATGACTGATTTATTCTTAGAAGCCGGAATTAATCCTCTTACTTATTTATCTTATATTCCTACTCAATATCAATTTGGAGGACAGCAAGAATCATTAGTAATTCCTTCTCATATTAGAAGTATACGTAGTTATGCATATGCGCACAACTATTTTGATTCAATTGTAATTCCCAAAAATATAAAGGCAATCGGGTACGGAGCATTTAAAAGCTGTTCGGATTTAAAATTTATTGATATTCAAGAGGGTGTTTTAAGTATTACCGATTATGCATTTGCAAATTGTGGTCGTATTCAAAAAGTTAAATTGCCTAGCACGATTGGAGCTTTAGGTAAAGATATTTTTTCATATAATGATCCAATTATTGAAATAGAATATAATGGAACTGAAGATGATTGGATAAGGATATCTAAATCTAATGATCTATTTTTAAAGTCCAAGGCAATAGTTAAAGGATTGGATTTTGAAAAAGAGTATGGAATTAGTTAATCATTAATTAATTTTATATTATAATATAAATGAGAAATACTACGCGAGAGGAATTATATGACTGCAATAGAAAAAGTTCATGCTTATATAGAGAATAACATTGACTTAGTAGATACAAATAATTGGAAAGAATTTTTTGAGAGAGCTGCAAGAGGGAGGGGAGCTCTGGGAACTTTATATTACCCAGATCTTAAAAAAGTATTAGATGCATGTGAAATTGATCCTCTTCCTTATTTAGATATAATTCCAGAAGGCTGGTTTTTAAGGTCTGATATTGAATCATATGAGTGTATTTATCCAATTAAACAAATTGATTCTCACGCATTTTATGAATGTGAAAATTTAAAATATATAAATTTTCCCTACTCTTTACAAAAGATAGGTTATTGTGCATTTGAAAAATGCACATCATTAGATAATATAGATTTAAGCCATTGTGATATGATACATTTAGGATCCCGAATATTTGCAGATTGTACTTCTTTAACTACTGTTAAATTACCTTCTAAGTTAGATCATATGGGTGCAGATACTTTTTATGGATGTACTCAATTAAATAATGTTATTTTGCCTAAAACATTAAAGGGTTTAGATAAGGGAGTATTTCAAAATTGTGCCTCCTTAAAAAATATCTATTTTGAAGGAACAATTGAGGAGTGGAAATCTGTTAGAAGATATGATAAATGTTTGGTGGGTGTCCCTGCAAGAACTATTAATTGCAGTGATGGAGTCACTAATTTGAGACCTAAAAGTCAATGGCAAGGATAATAATGGGAGATATAAATATAAATGAATGAATTAGAAAAAAGAGCTAACCAACATAAAAAGAGACAAAAAGGGTTACCTTTAACATATTTAAACACAAATGCAGGTAATCCTGAAGTTAACGCTGCTATGTTTAATAAAATGAATAGCCCTATTGATGGACTTTCTAATAATCCTATTAGTGGACCATTTGGAGGAGATGTTTCTACCTCTGCAGGGGGAATGGGTGAATCATTAGAATTAAAGGAATCTGAAACTAAGGGTTCAGAAATGATTGATCTTGAATATGAAAATATTACAGTCACTGTTTATGGAGATAAACGTGATGCAGATGACTGGGATGAATGGGAAGTTTTAACTGACTGGACTTATAAAGTTAGTAGAGATGACATTGAAGTATATATTATTGAAAGTTTACTTAATGAAACTGACATACCTAATATTGCGGACATCTCTGATGAAGAAGTTGATAAATTTGTAACTGAAAATTTCGACTCATTATTTGCGAAATATGAAGATAAAATTAAAGATTATTATCATGACGATGCGGTAGAAGATGCTCAGGAAAGATATGAGTATGAACCTGATTATCCTGATTATGATCCTTATGATGAATATGATTTATATGAAGACCTCCATCCTCGCATTAAAAAGAATAGTGTTTTAGAAGAGGATAGAGCAGATGATAATTTTGATTTATTCTTAAGGGGTGTGTAATGACCTCTAATGTAAAATCGTTTATTGAAAAATATGTAGAGTTAATTGATTCAGAAGACTTTACTCAATTATATAAATATGCTTGGGGAGAGTTAAGCTATGAAAATACTGATGATTTAACCCGTTCTTTACATGACATTGATATTTACCCGGAAATGTTTATGAGTGAATTACCGGAAAGATATATTGATTGTCACCCAGAGAATGTATTTGAAGATTATTTAGATGCACATCCTATTTTATTTAATCATTTACTTTCCAGGACTGATAAGCATGATGTAATTGGGATTGCAAAGAAGTATAATCATAAAAAATATTATGATTCAGTTTATAATGTAGAAAATCCTCCTCCTTTTGTTTATACTAAATCCAATTCAGTCTTTTATAATTTTGTACGTAATTATATTACTGAATTAATTATTGATGATTCAGTAGTCTCGATTCCACCAGATGCATTTTTACTTTCACCTAAATTAGAGAAAGTTACATTTGGTAAAAAGATAAAGAAAATAGGTTCTGCATCTTTCAGTGAATGCCCTTCTTTAAAAGAAATAATTATTCCTAATACAGTAGTATATGTTGCAGAAGAAGCATTTAGAAATGATATCAATTTAACTAAAATTCAATTCAGTGGAAATCAAACTGAAATTACTTCACAAACTTGTGCTAAATGCATTAATTTAAAAGAAGTTATTATTCCTAATACTATTACATTGATTGATAATGGAGCATTTAAAGATTGTGTATCTTTAACAAGTATCAACATTCCTGATTCAGTGGAGATTATTGGTCCTGCGGCATTTAGGGGCTCAGGATTAACTTCTATTAATTTAAATAAGGTAGCTTCTGTTGGAGCTAATGCATTTGAATTTAATGCTGATCTAAGTGATATTAATTTTGGAACAAATATTCATAAAATAGATAATAGAGCATTTGCAAATTGTCCTAATTTAATAGATGTAACATTACCTACTACACTTACAGAATTAGGTAATGCTTGTTTTGCGGATTGCAATAAATCATTAGTAGTTAAATATCATGCACCTGCCCCAGATGCTAAATGGTCTTTGAATTGGAACATGAAATATAAAACTCAAAGGATAGAATAATGAATTTTGAAAATATAAAAATTCCTAAATATGTTAAACAATTTATTGAGGATTATATTGAAGTTATAGACTCAGGTAAAATAGATGAATTATTTCAATCTGCAATAGTTGAAGCTGAACTTTCAGAGTCTAATTTTAATACTTTATGTAATATTCTAAATGATATTGATTTACCTGCATTTGAAGAACGTGATAAATTATTCACAGATTTATTTGATCAGTATATGGAAATGAACGAGACTGATTATTTTATGAACGATGCAGATAGATTAGTTGAAATAATGGATACTATGTCGACAGCAGAATGTTTAGGTCTTGATTTTAATAAGATTGTATTCTTATTATCACAATGGAGTGCAAAACATCCTGATAGAATTGCTATTGAAGGATCTAATTTAAATGATTTAAAGATTAGATTTTTAGTAGGTAATGGAAATATTGCACCTTAAATATATTTGATATATTTCATGTATATATTTATATATGTGAGAGTTTATGCCAAGAAAACTTAAAATTATATTCTTGTATGGAATAGGTTAATCATTCTAGATAAACCTCTATTGTAAACCAATTAATGACAACCGATAGATTAAAGGAAGATAAAGAGAATGATTATCATAAATAAACAATTCGTTAATTCCTTTACTAATTTAATGTAAAGGGAGTTAAATGAATTAATGGACAAGCTATTAGAAATATTAAAAGTTCCTGCTTCAATTGCTGGTGTAATAAGTATTATATTTGTTATATTGCAGGTAATTGGAGAAATATGTGCTATTAAGGGAAAGATCGTTCCTGAATGGATGAAACTCATTCATAAAATCCGTGAACGCAAAAAGAAAAAACTGGAACAGGAAAGAGATAGAATTCAAGCTCTAAAGGATGTAAAAGATTTACTTAACAAAGTTAATAAGCATTATGATGAAGATAATATCACTCAAAGAAATGAATGGATGACAAAAGTTAACCAAAACATTGAGTGGACACATGAACGTGCTCAAGCATATGATTCTTCAATTGATAAATTAACTACTAGTATGAGTAATGTAGTTACTGAGCTTGAAAAACTTAGAAAACAAACTGAAGAGGATCATGCTCAAAGAATTCGTAATAAGGTTATTGAATTTGCATCTAAAATTGTTCGAGATGATTACCGTGCAACAAAGGATGAATTCAATTATATCTTTAGAATTTATCATGAATATGAGGAATATATAACACAGCATCATATTCTCAATGATCAAATTAATGCTTGTATCGAAATAATTCCA
>JAZNYN010000053.1:0-1804 GCA_045594405.1 Anaeroplasma sp. | reverse complement strand
CACGGCTTTATTGGTCAATTGAGAGGTAGTTACCAAGTTATTCCTAATAACAAACATATTCCTTACCTAGATCAATTCCAAACAGGTGGTTTGGCAACTGTTAGAGGTTATTCAGAAGGTGTTATGATTGGTAAAAACGGTTACTTCTTCAGTGGTGAATTGATGTTCCCTCTAGGACCTAGAACTGTTACTAATAGCGAAGGTATTACTAAGAAATTCATCGGTCACTATTTGAAAGGTGCTGTGTTTGCTGATACAGCAGGTGTATTCCCATATTGCAGAGAAGATGCTTATGATGGTAGTTATTTCTTAGCATCTGTAGGTACAGGTGTAAGGGTTCAATTACCAGGTGACTTAAGTGCTAGAGTATATTGGGGTTGGCCTTTAATTAACAATGCTTACGAACGTCACAGACATATGGGTAGATTCCACTTTGATCTTACTCTAGAACCTGATTTTGATGCTCTATTAAGCAGACGTTCAACAAAAGCTCAACCTGCACCAGCTCCAGCTCCTCAAGAGCCACAATTACAACCGCTACCTGTAGGTCCTAATAACTATGATGATATTAGACACTATGACTACTTGTTAGATGGTGGTGCTACATTATAATTTAATTTATATTTGATATATAATATAAGCGGTGACAAAAGTTACCGCTTATTTTTTGTAAAGGGATTATGTATGGCTTGTAAATCACTATTTGTAACAGCTACAGGTACAGATGTCGGTAAAACCTATATTAGTGCGTTGATTGTCAAATCGATGAGAGATGCGGGCTTTAATTGTGGTTATTTTAAACCTGTCCTAAGTGGTGCGACAAATGGAGTGTTAGGTGATTGTAATCATGTTTTATCTACTTCTGGATTGAATATTGAGCCTAAAAAATGTGTTTCTTATTCTTTTGAAGAGCCTGTTTCTCCTCACTTGGCTGCGTTTAGGTCTGGAGTAGAAATTTCATTAAATAAAATTATTGAAGATTTTTCTAACTTTTCAAAAGATTTTGATTATGTAGTTGTAGAAGGTGCAGGTGGTATTACTTGTCCTTTTTCACTAGATAATAATCGTTTGTTGTTACCTGATGTTATAAAATCCCTAGCAAATAATGTTTTAATAGTTGCGGATGCAGGATTGGGTACTATTAATTCTACACTTTTAACTAGTGAGTATGCTAGGGTGAATGGTATAAACGTAAGAGGAATTGTGTTGAATAATTTTGATAGAGCTGATTTTATGCATCAAGATAATTTGACCCAAATTGAACAATTGACAAGGCTTAGTGTTGTTGCAACAGTCGAAAAAGATGCTAAGTCTATTAAGATTAGTGAAAATGAATTGGAAGGATTGTTTAAATAAATGGTAAATTGGCAAGAAGAGGACTTAAAATATATTTGGCATCCGTGTTCACAGATGAAAGACTATGAAACATTAGCTCCTATTGTGGTAGAAAAAGCTGAAGGTATAAATCTTTATGACATTGATGGAAATTGCTATAAAGATATAGTAAGTTCTTGGTGGTGTAATTTGCTAGGGCATTGTAATCCTCGTATTAATCAAGCTATAAAAAATCAGTTAGATAAGCTTGAACACGTTATATTTGCTAATTTTACACATAAAACAGCAATAACACTATGTCAAAAGTTAATGGAAGTATTACCAGAGGGTTTGTGCAAATTCAACTTTGCTGATAATGGCTCTGCTGCTGTAGAAATGGCTATGAAGATGAGTTTTCAATATCATCAACAAGTTGGAAATACTCATAAGAAACGTTTTATAACATTAACTGATGCATATCATGGCTAAT
>JAZNYN010000052.1:0-1649 GCA_045594405.1 Anaeroplasma sp. | reverse complement strand
AGCTATCTGAAATTGCTGAGCATAAGCTTGGCATTGCAAAGCCAGGAAAGGTATGCCTTACTTGTGTAGAGGATCAATTAAGAAAGCAGTTTAATACTCATGCAAAAAATAACAATGTTGAAATGATTTATGTAAATGATGATGTTAAAAACATCATATTATCAGATGTTACTCAGTTTACATATAAAGAGGTAATATATCTAACTCCGCTTCTTGCAACATATCAAGCATTCAATGCAGCATTGGCTATAGAAGCAGCTTTTAGATTGGATCCAAGTATTTCCTCAGAAACAATTCAAAAAGGCTTAAACGAGACATTTTGGCCTGGTAGAATGGAAGTGATTTCTAAAGAACCATTAGTTATAATAGATGGTGCTCATAACATTCACGGCATATGTGGTCTTGTCGATTCTCTAAAGGTACTTACAAATAAAAAAATCAAGGTTGTTTTTACTGCCTTATCAGATAAGGAATATAAGGCTATGGTACATAAGCTTGAAGAGGTTACAGAGGAATTTTATTTCACGACTATTAATGATAATCGTGCAATGGATATAGAATTATTTAATGCTTTAACATCTAAAAAATTTCTAATTATTGATGATTTTAAGGACTGTATTGATTTAGCATTATCTACTCTTTCAGCTGAGGAATGTCTACTTATTACAGGATCATTACACTTTATTTCAGCAGTTAGACAATATTTATTACAATAATTTTATAAAAAGGATTACTGTAATAATAGATAATTTGTATAATAAAATTAATTATAGGAAAATGGCTTAGTTAAGCCATTTTTTTATATTTTCATACATTTATATTCGCTATATAATCTAAATGGTGATAAATATGAAATTAAATCAAATAACAAAAAATGAGCTTCCTAGAGAAAGAATAATAAATAATGGTGCCAGCTCCTTAACAGATACTGAGCTACTTGCCATAATATTATCATTTGGAACAAAAAATGAAAATGTATTAGAGCTATCTAGAAGACTGATTTCGACATATGGCTTATCTCAGCTTTTATATATGAGCTATGAAGAAATCTCTAAAATATCTGGTATTAAACAAGCTAAGGCTACTAAGCTTTTAGCATGCTTTGAGCTTGCCAAAAGAAGTATAAGGGTTACGGATAATCAAATATCATTTACCTCATCAAAGGAAATCTATCATTATATTAAAAACGATTATGTTTTAGAGGGAAAAGAGGTCTTAACCATATTATATGTAACATCAAAGGTAAAGCTAATCAAAAAGGCTAAATACACTAATAGCTCAAGCTTTAGCTGTGAATTTCCTATAAGAAAAATAGTATCAGATGCCTTAGCATTAGATAGCTATGGTTTGGTTATGATTCATAATCATCCCTCTGGTGATGTAAAGCCATCTAGAGCTGATATAGAAGCTACTCAAACAATCAAAATGATATTAAGAGAGTTAAATATATTATTATTAGATCATATAATTATTTCTAACGATAAGTACTACTCATTTGATGAAAATCATATTCTAAATGGAATAAAGCTTACATAATCTTTATAGGTGAAGCATTACATGAATAAAATAAAAAATATATCATTATTAGCTATAGCTTTATTACTTGGGATAATTAAATTTACAAACATAAATCCTAATATCATTAATGA
>JAZNYN010000051.1:0-1746 GCA_045594405.1 Anaeroplasma sp. | reverse complement strand
TATAGAACAGCTAGTAAGAAGTAAAGTTGATATCATAATTAAAAATAATATTAATTTTTTCATATTAGTTAGTCTCCTTAAATTTGTATCTTAAATAAAGCATACTTGTTAGATGCTATCTTAGTATTTTATATTAATCGTAGTAGCATATACTGAATGTATGTGGGGAAAAACCATTCTCATTAGTTACAGTATATGAATCAAATGCACATGCAGCGTTTCCTATTTTTATTTCATTATAAATAGTAATCTTTTTTGAATCAGATATTATGTACACAAAAATGTTATCATTAGGAGTAAACTTATGTTCAAAATTGCAGTTTTGATCCTTAGCATTGCAAATGAAATAGTAGCTATCATCTTGATATACAATCTCACCATAGTGAATTATATTGCTATTATCAAAATGCTGATGAATTTGCATAAAAATAGAATTATAGTATAAAGTTGAAACATATGAAATGTAGTTTTCATCAGATGCATTTAATAGATGATATCCTGCATCACAGTGGAAAACGTAATTCACCTCAGCATATGTAAATTTTAGAAGTATTGCTTTAGTTGCTGTATTTTCAATGCATGTACCTATTATCTTAGTAGAATTAATTTTTAGAGTTAGAGTTTTGGCGCCTACCCTATATGTTCCAGAGATGGCATCACCATTTAGAGGCTTAAAGGTTAATTTTCCGAAATCATTAAATTCAATTGTAGAATCCTCCTCATGAACACCACCAAAATGATCTAATTGGTTATGCTCATTTACATAATAGGTTTTATCTTTGATTGTATATGATAACAGGTACCATGTGATAGAGTTTGGATTTACACTTACACAGCTTGTTAGTGTAATTGTTAAAACAAAAAACAATAATATAGCTATTATCCTTTTAAGCATATTACCAACCTCCTTCTCTTACCTATATTATAAACCAACTTTCTAAAATTTGTTGCTAGAAAAAACTCTACAGTTAAGAGAATATGATATTTATAGTGGCTAATATAATATATTGGTGATTTAAAAATGAAGGCTTTGACTTTGTTGAAGAAATTAGGATTTGATAATGTAAGGGTAAATCATAAGGTTGAAAATATTTCTGATTCATCTAAATCATGTACTATTAATTCTATTTTTGTAGCAATCAAAGGAAGTAGAACAAATGGAAGTAAATATGTAGGTGAGGCCATAGATAAGGGTGCTAAAACAATCGTCTTAGATGAAGATGTAGGAGAAAGACCAGGAATTAACTATATATATGTTGATAATCCAAAAAGAGCTCTTGCCATATTATTATATTACTTTAATATCAAATATATTAGAAGGGTAAAGCTAATTGGTGTAATTGGTACAAATGGTAAGTCCTCTACAGCACATAATATTTATTCAATGCTAAATTATTATCATAAATCCTCCTCGTTGATTGGAACTGATGGGTTTTATTTAAATAATAAAAGGTATAAGCACAATAATACTACGCCTAATATTTGTACAATATATGAATATATAAAGATGTCAGTTTCCTTGAGGGTCAGATATATTTGTATGGAGGTTTCTAGTGTGGCAGTAGCTGAGCTAAGATGTCATATGCTTCCATTTAAGATGCTAATCTTTACTAATTTTAGTGAGGACCATTTAGACTATCATAAAACAATTGATAGCTATTATAAGAACAAAGAGCTACCTTTTATTGAGTTGGCAAATGATAGCTATGCGATTATAAATAAGGATGATATAAGGTATTCTGAAAT
>JAZNYN010000050.1:0-3441 GCA_045594405.1 Anaeroplasma sp. | reverse complement strand
GAATCTAGACTGTTTAAATCAACATAATCATATATCTCAAATAAATCTTCATATTCATCGTCGATATTATTTAATATATGATCCGCTAATGAAATATCAAACTCTGAATATTGATCAGCCAGTGTAGGGATAGATAAGGCGATTTCCTTCTTTTGTACCTCTACTACTACGCTTGGAATATTACATTCATAATTTGAATCAATTAATGCAATGACATCGTTATATGTATATGTGCCAGCATCTAGGCTGTTTAAATCTACATAATCATATACCTCAAATAAATCCTCATATTCATCGTCGAAATTATTTAATATATGATCCGCTAATGAAATATCAAACTCTGAATATTGATCAGCCAGTGTAGGGATAGATAAGACGATTTCCTTCTTTTGTACCTCTACTACTACGCTTGGAATATTACATTCATAATTTGGATTAATTAGTGTAATTACATCGTTATATACATATGTACCTGAATCTAGACTATTTAAATCTACATAATCATTAATTTCAAATAAATCTTCATATTCATCGTCGATATTATTTAATATATGATCCGCTAATGAAATATCAAACTCTGAATATTGTCCAGCTAAAACATCTATGCTTAGTTCAATGACATCCTTTTCAACTATCAAGATTGCGGTGGGAAGCACCGTTGAATAGTTTAAAGCTAAATCTTCATCTACTACTCTAAGAGGAATGCTGTATGTACCAACATCAGCATAATCCTCTTCATTTTCATAGTCTAGCTCGATTGCATCTAAAAAGTTTTCATCATCTGCCACAACAAAATCCTCTACGCTATAGCTAGATAGGCTATATCCATAGGTTACAATTTGTGGAACAGGTGTAACCACTACTGGAATAGGCATTACAGTAATAGTTCCAAATACATATGTAATGTTAATATATTCTAATTCATAAGTCTCATCATATGTAACTGAATTAGTATATGTACCTACAGCTAAACTCTCACCCTCATGATCAAAGTAGAAACAACCATCTAATAAAGCATTTGATATACTTAAATATGAATCATCAATATATATTGGGTCTCCAACATAAATTGAAAGTGAATATGTTGTTACTGTAACATTTAGTGGAGTAATAATTAATTTTCCTGGGTTTGTGTTTATTTGATATAAATGAGTTACATCACATTCTTGATTGTTATAAATTGCCTTAATAGCTATTCCTTCAAAATCAATAGCTGGATTATCATCATTATCTGTAGTTCCAACTACTTCTGTTGGATTTGAATAATAATATCCTGAAGGTAATGAAATTGCCGGAGTAACTACATAGCTAGAAGGATCAATATTATCAATTATATCCTCAATGCTTTGTCCGCTATATACTATTTCATAATTAGAGCCATTAAATGTTATTTCCTTTTGAATGTATGATAGGCTTACCTCATAATTGCCAGCTGAATTTTTCTCATTTCCAATTACAATGTTGTAATTATAAGTTACATCATTACCTAAGGTATCCAATACAAAGTAATTTAACAATGTTGCAGTAGTGCTTATATCTCCAGTTGCAGGAGTTAAAATTACATCACTTTCAAATGAGAAATAATCACTGCCTAGTAATGAGCTTAGCTCACCACCAGAGCCTGGAATCTCTACAAATGATTCTTTAATTCTTAGCTCTTGACCATTAAATTCCTCTTCTACATCATTTAAATAAATATATACATCATAAGGATTAACGACAACCTCTGTATCAGAGCTACATACAAATGTAACATAATCAGCTATTTGTCTTGCTTCTGGTGATGTAAATTCAAATGCAAGCTTAATATTATTGTAAGTACCAACATTGATTAGCTTATCACTACCATTTTCAATAATTGTGTAAGCATTATTTAGCACCTCATATTCATCACCGAACGTTACTTCTAATAACGGTGTTAGGTTAGAATGTGAATATGTAAATGTTTGATTGATTGTGTACTCAACAACACCATAAGCTAATGATAGGCTACCCCTTTCATATACAAATACAAAATTGTTATCTAGGTTATTTAGCTCAACATCATCAAGATAAATTCTTACAGCTATAATTACATTATCAGCGTTCTTTGTACTTAGGCTTACCTCAGACTCTTCGCTATATGTAGCTAATATCTCCATACCTTCTACAAGATTTAAGGCACCAGCTACATTGCCTCTTTCTTCGGAAGTTCTATAGCTTTCTTGTCCACCATAGATAAATGTTTGTGATAAACCATAGATTGTTACATTACGCTTCGTAATTGTTAGGGAAGATTCTACATCCTCTATTTCATAATACTCAGTTACATCATTACCATCTTTATCGGTAATTCTAATAGACGCGCTTGTAGCAATTGGGGCTTGAACCTCAATTCCTTCACCGCTAATTTCATAAGTATATGTATGCCCAAATGCTAGAGGCTCAACACCAGCTAATACATTCTTTTCAGCATCTAGCTTATCAACCTTAATCTCAGTAGGCTTAATTATTGAACCTGTATATTCAGTAACTAGCTCTACTGGAGTAATTTGAATAGCTCTTTTGTTTATTACTAATGTACCAATGTTATCCTCACTGATTTGAATATTGAAATTGTAATTTCTATCAAAGCCATCCATAAAGAAATCAACTTCTACTAAATTTCTATAATTACCTGGCTTAACATAGCTTGGAGCAGTTAATTCCACAGAATATCCTATCTCATCTATTAATGAGAATAGATCATAAGATAGACCTTCAGAGTAATAGCTTAGCTCAATATTGTCTGAATTTTCTTTTGATTTAAATTCATAGCTTCTACCATTATATTCGCTAGCAACATTAGGTGTTTTAACAATTACATCTAATGGTCTAATATTAACATTTGTAGTAATGATAGAGGCTGTAAAGCATTCTGTTACATCCTCATTATTTTGATCAAGAATCTTAAAGCTTACTGACACCTCATGGCTTCCTGCATTTAAGATGTTATAGCCTTGTGAAATATCGCTCATATCAACCTTATAACCAAGATTAGTAAAATGAGTAGCCTTTTCATATGATAATACATCATATAAATCTAGCTTCACATATTGGTTTTTACCGTTAAATGTTAAATCCTCAACAGTACAGCTAGAATTAATTGCACATTGAATAACCTCAATTAAACCAACTCTTAAGCTAACATCATAATTCTTAGTAACATCATTACCTAAAGCATCATATATAACTACATTATTTACCTTAGATGCTGTAGCTGTTTCAGCTACACACTCAGCCTCATAGCTATGACCATTTGCAAGAGGAAGAGCTGTTGTATCAACTACGTCATTAGCATCAAGCTTATATATAGTTGAACCATCGATTTCTAATAGTTGACCGGTATATTCTCCTATAGTTTTATTAGGAGTTACTAATACCTTTCTTGGAGTAATAGTTAATTTACCTGTGTTTTCTTCT
>JAZNYN010000049.1:0-3912 GCA_045594405.1 Anaeroplasma sp. | reverse complement strand
GGGACTTTGTAAATTAAATAACAAGTTATTTATTAAATCTTCGTGAAAATGAAAGGAGGAGTATGACTCAGTCATACGACAATCTATGAAGCAAGCAATATTTAAAGCTACAAACATTGTAAAAAGATTTGGACCTACAATTGCGCTTAATAACGTAGATATGGAAATTTTTCCTGGTGAGATTCGTGGATTTATCGGTGAAAATGGTTCTGGTAAATCAACAATGAGTCAAATCATGACAGGTATCTACGAAAGAACAAGTGGTAGTATGGAATACCATGGTGTTGATTGGAATCCAACTTCAATGGTAAATGCACTTGAGGGTGGTATTGGTATTATTGTTCAAGAGAATGGTACTATTCCACAAATATCAGTTGCAGAAAATATTTTTTTAGGAGAATTACACAAGTTTTCTGGTGTAAATTATTTCTTCAAATACAAGCTAGAGTCATTTAGTAAGTATTTTAAGATTGATTTAACTGAATATGATGCTAAGGCTAATAACTATTTAGAAGCATATAAAAAGCTACTAGAGAATCCTAAGGCAAACAAAAAAGAAATCAAAAAGCTTAGAAAAGAAGCCAAGGATCAGCTAGAGCCTATTCACAAGGAATTAGTAAGCCTATTAAGGAATCATCAAGCTTCTGATTACAAGGATTATGTAGATGGTTATCACAAGGAGGCAGCTACATTATTTGAAGAGCTACAAGCTGATTTAGCTAAAATCGAAAAGAAGTATACTAAGATTTATGAGCTAACTAATGATTTAAAGCTAGAAAATAGAAGATATAGCAATGAGGTATCAACTAGAAATAAGGCTTATGCAAATTCAGTAAAAAACCTAAAAACTAGATATTTTAGATTCCTAGAGTCACAAGAACAGGATTTTAAATCTTTAGTAAATAAGCATAGTAATGTTATGAAGAAGCTTCGTGAGGAAAATTATGATTCATCTCGCGAAAAGTTTAAAAGAGGTTTATTGAGATTTGTATTTGGTTTATTCGTAAATCGTAAGAAGCTAAATGCTTATGCTCAAAAGGCATTAAATGATATTGGTGCTTATCATATTCTAGCTGGTATTCCTTGTGGTGCTTATGATATGCAATCAAGAAAGCTAATCGAGGTTGCAAAGTGCTTAAATAAGAATCCTGAAATATTTATAGTTGATGAAACTACTACAGCATTATCTGAAACAGGTAGAAATCTATTATACACTAAGATGAATCAGCTTAAGTCAGAGGGTAAATCAGTATTATTTATTTCTCATGACCTTGAGGAATTAATGGATAAGTGTGATACGTTAACAGTATTACGAGATGGTAACATTGTTGCTGACTTAACTAAGTCTAAGGGTGAATTTGATCCTGAAGCAATCAAAAAGTTCATGATTGGTAGAGAGCTTAAGGGTGATTATTATCGTAGTGATTATGATGGTAGCTACTCAGATGAGGTTGTTTTAAAGATTATAGATGGCATCTATAAAAGAGACCTTAAGCATATTAACCTAGAGCTACACAAGGGTGAAATCCTTGGTATTGGTGGTTTAAGTGAATGTGGTATGCACTCATTAGGTAAGGCTTTATTTGGTAATATAAAGCTTGAGGGTGGATTCGTATTTACTGGAGCTAACCTTGATGTATTAGTTAAAAATGAGGTTACTGCAATGAAGCATAAGATTGGTTATGTTTCAAAGAATCGAGATAGAGAAGCATTAGCTTTAAATAGTAATATTTTTGATAATATAGCAATTGCATCAATTAATAATGTTGCAAAGCTTAATCTATTTGTTTTTAAGAAGGACGAAAAGAAGATAGTAGACAAGCAGGTTAAGGGTCTACAAATCAAGTGTAATAGTGCTCAAGACCTTGTTAATACATTATCAGGTGGTAACAAGCAAAAGGTATCACTAGCAAAATGGCTAGGTAATGATTCAGAAATATTAATTTTAGACTGTCCTACACGTGGTGTAGATATCGGTGTTAAGCAATTTATTTATCAATTAATGTATAAGATGAAGCAAGAGGGTAAGGCAATCCTTATGATTTCTGAGGAGCTTCCAGAATTAATTGGTATGTCAGATAGAATCTTGGTTATGAAGGATGGAGAGATTACAAAGGAATTTACTAGAAGTCCTGAATTATCACAAGAGGATATTGTAAACTATATGATCTAAGGGTGGTGGAAGATATGAGTGAAAATAGAATTCAAAGCTTTTTATCAATCCATTCATTTGATGCTAAAGTTTTAAATCGTATTGAGGAATACAAATCAGCTAAGGATACAATTTCTCAAAAGACTGCTGTAGCTGAAATTAAGGATGAATATAGTAGATTAAAGCCATTATGCAAAAAGTATATAAAGGAAAATTTAGAGGTTCTTAAGAAGGAATATCAAGAGGAGATAGAAAATCTTAAGGCTGATGAGGTTCAAAGATTAAAATCAGTAGATGAGGCTTATAGTTCTACTGGAGATAACAAATCTGATAAAGCATATATAAAAAAATATAATGATGCAATCAGCGGCGAAAAGATAATTACTAAGCGTGCAATTATTAAAGCAAAAAGAGAATATTTAGAGAACGTACATCACTTAAAGGAAGAAATTATTGTTTTAATTAATGAACGTGATCGATTATTCAGCTTAGTTGATAAGAAGCCATCAATAATTGATAATTTAGATGCTAGCTTCCAATCATTTGTTGCGACATTTAGCTTAACTGAAACATTGTCTGACAAGAAGATGTGGTTTAATTTAGTTCCAGCCGTATTCTTATTAATGGCTATTGTACTTTACTATTTATTCTGTCATATCAATGGTATTAATTCTAATTTAGATAGTATTATTTCAAATGGTATTTATGTGGCTGTAGTTGCTACAGGTGCCGTATACATTTATTCGATGGGTGCATTTGATATGTCACTTGGTCCTGCCTGCTTAACATGTGCTGCTATATCAGCTTTAGCATTTATAGCTACAGGTAATCCTTGGATAGCAATTGCTGCATCTGTTGGTGTAGGTATGATTTTGGGTATTGTTAATGCGGTTTTAGCGAATATGCTAGATTTACCAGTTATGGTTATGACATTAACAATGATGAATATCTTAAATTCAATTTTTGGTGTAATTGTTGGTGCTAATGGTTCAGCAATTATATCTAATGAAATTTTAGCTTATGGTACACCATTAATTAAATGGTTAGTACTAATTATCTTTGTATTATTCTGCTTTATTATCTTCAACTATACAAAGCAAGGTAGAAGAAATAAAATGGTTGGTTCAAATGAGGTTAGCTCAAAGTTTAGTGGTGTTTCAATCATGAAGACAGGTATTATTTCATTTGCTTTATCAGGCATTGGCTTAGGACTTGCTGGCTTCTTATATGCTTCAACAGTTGGTAGAGTTGAGGAAGGCTCAAATGTATTAAGTACAATTGGTTTAAATGTAATCATTGCGATTGTATTTGGTGGTATGCCAACATCAGGTGGTCCTAGAAGTAGAATTAGTGCAGCAGTAATTGGAGCATTCTTCTGTGTATTCTTAGATTATGTATTCTTTGCTGCTGGTATTGAATATTATAAATATATTGCAAAGGGTATCTTATTCTTAGCGGTTGTATCAATAACATCAATCAACCAAAGAACTAAGATGCTAACTAAGTAAAGGAGGGAATCAGGATGACTTATAAAAAGGCTGCGTCTTTACCAAAAACAAAATTTGCTGGTAAAAGAAGATTTGAAAAGCTTAAGAAAAACTTATTCTGGAGCTTATTATTCCCTATTTTAATGATAATTTTAGCTAATGTTTTAGCTGGTTCTGTTGGTGAACCACTATTCTATAATCAGCAATACATTTTCTCTTATTTAAAAGGTGTATTATTATGCTTAATAGCTTGCTTAGCTTTAAATACTAACC
>JAZNYN010000048.1:0-2277 GCA_045594405.1 Anaeroplasma sp. | reverse complement strand
ATATTGTATAATAAGTGTGAGGAAATATCCTCTAAATAAGAAAAGAAAGAGGTAAAAGGGAATGTATAAGGAATGGGAAGGATTTAATCCTGGTAAATGGACTGAAGAAATAAATGTCCGCGACTTCATCCAAAGGAATTATAAGCCATATGATGGTGATGAAAGCTTCTTAGCAGAGCCAACTCCGGCTACAAAGCAATTATGGAATGAAGTATTAGATTTATTAAAGAAGGAAAGAGATAATGGTGGTGTATTAGATGCTGATACTGATATCATTGGTACTATTACAAGCCATGGTGCTGGATATATAAATAAAGATTTAGAGAAAATTGTTGGTTTACAAACTGACAAGCCATTAAAGAGAGCTTTACAGCCATTTGGTGGTATTAAGATGTCTGTACAAGCATGTGAAATGTATGGTTATAAGGTTACAGATAGAGTTAAGGAAATTTTCACTAAGTACCGCAAGACACATAATGACGGTGTTTATGATGCATATACACCTGAAATGCGTGCTGCACGTTCTTCACATATTTTAACAGGCTTACCTGATACATATGGTAGAGGACGTATTATTGGTGATTATCGTAGAGTAGCATTATATGGTATTGACTATCTAATTGAAAAGAAGGAATATGATAAGCTAAACACTGATGGTACAATGAGACCTGAAACGGTTAGAGATAGAGAGGAAATTTCAGAGCAAATCAAGGCTTTAAAGGCTTTAAAGCAATTAGCTGAAATTTATGGCTGTGATATTTCAAAGCCTGCTCAAACAGCTCAAGAGGCTATCCAAGCATTATATTTTGGTTATTTAGCTGCAGTTAAGGATCAAAATGGTGCTGCGATGTCAATTGGTCGTAATTCAACATTCCTAGATATCTATATTGAAAGAGATTTAGCAAATGGTGTAATTACTGAATCAGAGGCTCAAGAATTAATGGATCACTTCATTATGAAGCTAAGAATGGTAAGATTCATGAGAATTCAATCATACAATGATTTATTCTCTGGTGACCCAACATGGGTAACTGAATCTATCGGTGGTATTGGTATTGACGGACGTCACCTAGTAACTAAGAATTCATTTAGAGTTCTACACACATTAGTTAATTTAGGTCCAGCTCCAGAGCCAAACCTAACAGTTTTATGGTCTAAGCAATTACCTACAAATTTCAAGAGATATTGTGCTAAATTATCAATTGAAACATCTTCAATTCAATATGAGTCAGATGATTTAATGCGTCCTGATATGGGTGATGATTATGCAATTGCTTGCTGTGTATCTTCAATGAGAGTTGGTAAGGATATGCAATTCTTTGGTGCACGTGCAAACCTTGCTAAGTGCTTATTATACGCATTAAATGGTGGTTGTGATGAAATATTATTAGATAAGAAAACTGGTAAACCACTTCAAGTATCTCCAAGATTTGAACCAATTACTGGTGATGGACCACTTGATTATGATCAAGTAGTTGATAAGCTAAAGCAAACTATTGAATGGTTAGCTAGATTATATGTTAATACATTAAACCTTATCCATATTATGCATGATAAGTATTCTTATGAAGCAGTAGAAATGGCTTTACATGATACAAAGGTACGTAGATTCTTCGCAACAGGTGTTGCCGGATTATCTTGTGCAGTTGACTCATTATCAGCTATTAAGTATGCTAAGGTATATCCAATTAGAAATGAACATGGTATTATTGTAGACTTTAGAGTTGAAGGAGACTTCCCTAAGTATGGTAATAATGATGATAGAGTAGACCAAATTGCTGTTAGATTAATGAAGATCTTTATGCATAGAGTTGCTAAGCAATGGACATATCGTGAATCAATCCCTACAATGTCTGTACTTACTATTACATCTAACGTTGTTTATGGTAAGAATACTGGTAATACACCTGATGGTAGAAGAAAGGGTGAACCTTTAGCTCCAGGTGCTAACCCAATGCATGGTAGAGATACTAACGGTGCTTTAGCATCATTAGAATCTGTTGCTAAATTACCATTTGAATATGCAAGAGATGGTATTTCTAATACATTCTCAATTACACCTGAATCTTTAGGTAAGGACGAATAATTAATTAGGAGGTATAATTATGTCAAGAGTAGATAACTTAGTTCAAATGCTAGATGCTTATGTTGGCGATGGTGGATTCCATCTAAACGTTAATGTTTTTAATCGTGAAACTTTATTAGATGCTCAAAAACATCCTGAAAAGTATCCACAATTAACAATTCGTGTATCTGGTTATGCTGTAAACTTCATCA
>JAZNYN010000047.1:0-24227 GCA_045594405.1 Anaeroplasma sp. | reverse complement strand
TAATATATATATAAGGTTAAGAAAGATAAAAAATATTAAAAAAAAATTAAAGTTAATTAAAGGAGATAAAGACTATGGCTATGATGGATGAATTATTTAATGATATGTGTGAATACTGTGAAAAGAATACATTTTGGGACTACTGGATGACAGCGAAAGAATGGAATGATATTTTGGGTAAAAGTTATAGTGGAGCTTCCTTCACTGCGTTAGTTAATTGGGGTAAATTAGAAAGACTTCCGCTTAAAAAAGCCTATATATATCGTATTATCCCATTTGGTAAAATTAAAGAACTTAAAGAAGAACAAGAAGCGAAAATACAGCGTGAATATGCGGAAAGAATTATCGCTAATCACGAAGAACGATTGGCCGAAGCACAAGCGCGCTATGAAGAAGCCATTAAGGAAGCAGAAGAAAGATTAGCCCGTGATTTGAAATATGCGGAAGAAAGATTAGCCGAAGCAAAAGCGATTTTAAATAAATAATAATCCAAAAGGAGAAGATAATAATGTTAAGTAAAGAAGAAATGGCCGAGTTATGTGCCGAGTTAGATAATGTGTAGTTTGATGGCGAGAATGTAAGATTTTATTATCAAGATGGTTAGGAATTGTTTTGTTTGCCGTTTGACTATACATTTGAAGTAGAGTTAGATAGACATATCCGCTACTTACAAGGTAATATAGATTTTTATAATTATGTAGTTCGGCAGAATGTCCTGATATTAGGGTCGGCTAATGCCATTTTTGATAAAATTAGTTATGAATAAAAAAATTAAAAAAAATGAAGATTTTTTGGACAACGTATGAAAATTAATTGAAATTAATTTTTATGTATATATGACATGAGGTACATTGATTTTTCATAGGTATCAGCCAAGTAATTTTCATCCTTTTATTTAAGATAAAATGAGACGACTAACCCGGTCGTCTTATTTTTTTGAAGGTGAGGTGCTACGATGAAGGACTATAAAATTAGCATTAAAGTAGATATTTTGATGTATAACAGATTAAAGCGCGAAAGCGCAGAGAAAGACATTCCCGTTTCACAGATTATAAGAGACGCGATTACAAATCATTTTCGTCAGGAGGATAATAAATAATGGAGTATTTCAAATGTTTTAGTTCAAAATTAGCAAATAATTTAATAAGAAATGGTTTTTAGATGTTAGGGACAGAGCCTAATATGAAAAAGCCACAATATGACGTTTTCCTATTTGAAAAGACTGAAAAATTAAGTCAGTATTTAGACTTATATTTCCAGAAGTAAGGAGAATTAATTATGCCAAATACCTTTTTACAAGTAAATAAAGATTTATTTAAGTTAGGACTAAATCCTACATAGATATTAATAATGGCCCAAATAATGGAATATGAAAGAACTACCGATATATGTTTTATTAGTAATGCTAAATTAGCCGAATTATTTGGCGTTAGTGAAAGCACTATAAAAAGAGAAATCGCTAAATTAGAAGAAAAAGGCTACTTAATTAGAGATACTAAACAAATTAAAGGTGGTAGTGAGCGTAAATTACACACAAATCTACAAGGTTCAAAATGACCCTTGTCAAGGGTCAATTTGACCCTATAAAAGAAAAAGATATGGGTCTAACGACCCATCAAAAGAAAAAGTATAGCGGGCTTTAAATGTCCCTTCGGGCCATTATAAATCCCTTATGATGCGTTGTCGTGGGCCAGAAGAAGAAATGAATGATATATATATCTTTACCAAAAAGTAATTAAAATTGTTAAAAATATATCATTGATTTAGAAGAAAGGATGATTTAAATGAGATTAGATTAGTATTTAAAAGAAAATGAAAAGATTAATTTAAAAGAACATCCAGAAGTAAAAGAAGCATTAGAGTAGTTATTAAACTACCTTACAGCGGACTATAAAGCAGTATGAGTGCCGTAAAACGGCAGGACAAAGTTAATTAAAAAATTAATAATATATTATAAATATGTATAGCCTAATTATTGTTGGCTATTGGATATATATTACCGGAGGTAAAAAGAAATGAAAATTGAAAATGAAAACTGGGTTAAATGCCCTTATTACAACGACTATTATATTAGCGATAAAGGTAGAATGTATGGAATATACAAGTAGCAACTTATGAGTTTTTCAACTACCTATAACGGCTACAACAGAGTAGGATTAGTAAAAAATGGTGTAGTTAAACACGAACGAGTAGGTAGATTAGTAGCGTTAGCGTTCATAGGTTAGCCACCAGAAGGAAAACCGCAATTAGACCATATAGACCGAAACCGCAAAAATGACGATGTGAGAAATCTTCGTTGGGTATCATCAAAAGAAAATAACAGAAATAGAGTTAATAATAGAGCAGTATAGCAAATAGACAAGATTACTAATGAAGTTATCGCTACTTTTGGAACAGTAGCCGAGGCTAATGAGATGTTAGGTAGAAAGCCCGGCCATTCTGGTATCTTTGATTGTATTAAAGGTAAGATAGCGACATCAGGTGGATATAAATGGAAGGCGGTGGAATAGTGTTAAAACCAAAACAGTATAGACTAATTGAAATTATGTTAGCTAATCCAACAGCGACACATAAATAGTTAGTAGAAATGGCAGGTATAGGTAAGAATACGCTTACCGCTTGGAAAAGAGATGAAGAGTTTATGGCTGAATATAATCGGCAGTTAAAGGAAATATGGAAAGATAGTGAAGCCATTGCCGTTAATACTATGATTACGCTAGCCAGTGAAGGCGATTTTAGGTCGTCAAAATATATTTTAGATAGTTTAGGATACGCCCCAACTACCAAAATAGAAGCAGACATAGATAGCGACATTATATTAAATATAGGTGAATAATGAGTATAGTATTAAATATTAATAAAGACATATTTTTACCTGTTTATTATCCTTACCTACTGGACTACGAGAAGCGTTATAACGTCTATTATGGTGGCAGAGCATCGGGCAAAACTTTTTTCTTACATTAGAAACTTTTAATTAAAGGCTTGAAAGAAAAGCGTAATATTTTATTAATGAATAAAAATACTAACAAAGTCGTTGATGGGGTCTGGCGAGAATTAAATAACGCTATTGATGAGTTTAAATTAAGACCATTTTTTAAGTTTAATAAGACCGAGTTTAGAGCGACTTGTATCTTAAACGGCACGCAGTTCCGGTGCTTGGGGTTAGATGACCCCGAGCGCATCAAGGGGTTCGCTGATATTAGTGATGTCCTTTTGGATGAAGCGACTAACTTTACTGTTGATGATTTTGAGTTAATAGACGGGACGGTTAGAAGCCCTAAATATAACTTGCCGTTGTAGCTATACCTGTCTTTCAATCCCGTGTCACGCGCATCATGGGTATTCAAATATTTCGGCTTTGACACGGGCATCGTGCCAGACAACACATTCATTTTAAAGACTACTTATTTAGATAATATTTTTTTAGATGACAGTTTCCATCAAAGAATGAATGGCCTAAAAGAGCGAAATTACAAGAGATGGGTAATTGAAGCGTTAGGTGATTTTGTTAGTTTAGATAGATTAGTTTATGAGGGCTTTTGGCGCACCGAGGATTTTGACTATACCAAGATTGACGGTACTTTATGTGTAGGTATGGACTTCGGCTTCACTAATGACCCGTCCGTAATAGTCGCAAGTATTGCCGATTAGGCTAATAAAAAGTTATATGTATTTAGGGAATGGGGAAAGACAGGAATGACAAACCCCGAATTAGTCAAAGTCATTTCTTCTCTTGGATTTGCTAAATCTACGATTATTGCCGACAGTGCGGAATAGAAAAGCGTGGAAGAAATTAAGCGGGCGGGCATTTCGCGCATTAAGCCCTCGGTTAAAGGACCGGACAGCGTGCTTCACGGCATCCAAAGGGTCCAACAGTATGAAATCATAGTCCATCCATCTTGCGAGAATGTGATTGAAGAATTAGAGAATTATGCTTGGCAAAAAGACCGGCAGACCGGCGAGTATATCAATAAGCCGGTGGATTTTTTTAATCATTATTTAGATGCGTTAAGGTATAGCTTATAGGCGCTTGACGTCGGCAAATTAGGGACTATGAGTAAAATGTAGTTAGGCTTGTAAAGGAGGCTTGACAGATTAAATGGTAGAATATTTATATAATGCCGTAATGGCTACGAGTGGTGATGAGGTAGTTATTAATGCCTATATCACCGATGAAAATGAAGAATTGATTACAGAAAATTGTAATTTAGTAATTTATGACGGAACTACAAATGAAGTTATTGTAATCGTAAATGGTTTGTATGATACAGAAGCAAGCGTTTGGGATTTCGTAGTTAGTTAGGAAATTACTACGGGCCTTAATGGTCGTTTTATGTATAACATTGAATATGAAGGCGATGCTTTAAGTTTTAAATAGCCTATATATTTTATGTGAGGTGTTAAGATTTGATTGAATTAACAAGTAAGCGTGGCGCGGTTAGTGTCGCGCAGAAGATGATGAAGGGCGAGGATGGTGGCTACTATATACCAAGCGTTGATGCGGAAGGTAATTTAACTTGGACCGCAAGTGATGTAGATATGTCGGCCGTTCCAAGCGCCAATATTTAGGGACCTATCGGTAGGACAGGACCTACGGGTATCTATGTAGGCAAAGACGAGCCTACTGACCCAAATATATTAATTTGGATGATACCTGATGGAGAAGTAAGTGATTATGTAATGACCGAAGCCGAGGTTAAGTCTTATATAGATGATAGTTTGGAGGATGTGGCAGATGGCGCTTATTGATAAATTAAATGATTTAGGCGATGCCGTAAGAGAGCGCAGTGGCCTGACCGACAAATTGACATTAGAGCAAATGGCAGAAGTAGTTAAAGATATTCCATATCCAGTAGTAGAAGAGATTACTATAACGGCAAATGGTTCATACTATGTCCCTACTGGAATTGATGGGTATAATGCTATCCACGCTAATGTAGAGGCTACGGTAGATTTACCTAGAAGTGAGGTGAATTATTTCTAATGTTATATACGATTGAAGAAGAAACCTTAATGAGTTTAGGTGATGCTGTAAGAGATAAATCAGGTAATAAATATACGGGTGGATTAGAAGCGCCTAATGACGAGCCACTTCATACTATTACAGTAGATACATCTACTGTTGAAAATTGGGGCGTAGGTAATTATTATTTTGATATAGATTTTAATAAAGATATTTTAGGTGATGATGGATATTATAAATATGGTTTAGCGAAATATATATATTTTACCTTAGAATATGAAATTGATGATATAAGCGCCTTTAATGTAAGAATAATGGTTAATACCCCGGGGGCCTCCACAGATTATTATTTCCTAAGAAATGGGGAATATACTGAAAATCTTTATATAGAAAAGAATGGCACATTTAGGGGCGTTATTTATAAAAATAAAAGTAATATAAATGGTATTTTCACTATTAAAATATGGGTTTGTGATGAAAATAAAGATTTTATTGGAATTAATAAATATACATCATTAGAGATGATTGACGAGATTAATGGGTTAAATGTTCTACCTGATGAGGGATTAGTTATAACAGGTAGTTGTAATTATAGATTTGCTAATAATGGTTGGAATTGGTTTATAAAAGAGTTTGGTGATAAGATAACTACAAAAGATATAAGTAGTTGCGACCATATGTTTAGTATGAGTGATGATTATTTAACATTAATACCATTTGATATAAATTGTAAAGAAAATACAACTATTAATTTATAGTATATGTTTAGTAGTTGTTGGCATTTAAGTAGAGCACCAAAAATTAATAAATGTAAGCCATATCAAATGAGTTATATGTTTGATGGATGTAGAATGTTAAATAGTTTTCCCGATGATTTTGCGAGCGATTGGGATTGGAGTTATTTAACTGGATTAACTTCTTCTTATTCGGGTAATATGAACAATATGTTTCAAACTTGTAATATATTACGAAAATTACCTATGAACTTAATTAAATATGGTAATTCGGTCGTAAATTATTCATATTCATTATACTATACTATGTGTAGTGGTTGTTATAATTTAGATGAAATAATAGGCTTGCCATTTCCACACTATAAGGCTAATTGGACGAGTAATGCTTTTAATAGAACATTTAATGATTGCCATAGATTAAAAGATATGACATTTGAGGTTAATGAAGACGGGACGCCTAAAATAATGACTTGGAAAAATCAAATAATTGATTTATCAGTAGAAGTAGGGTATGTGACAGCAGGTGAAGTTGATATTAGTTATATGAAAAAAGATGAAACCATTACTGATGCGAATAAAGTTATAGATGATGCTACATATCAGACCTTAAAAGACGACCCAAATTGGTGGGCTACTGATTTGAATTATAGTAGATATAATCGCATTTCGGCGGTTAATACGATTAATAGCCTACCTGATTGTTCGGCTACTGGAACTAATACTATTAAGTTTAAGGGCGCACAAGGAGCATTAACCGATGGTGGCGCTATTAACACATTAACCGAAGAAGAAATTGCCGTAGCGACCGCCAAAGGTTGGACGGTATCATTAGTTTAAGGAGGTTGAGTAATGTATATATTAAAGGTTAGACCTAATGCCGAAGCAGATTGGCAAACCATAGATGTAATTGTAGGGCCAGTTGGTCCGGCCGGATATACCCCTATCAAAGGTGTAGATTATTTTGATGGTAAGGATGGTATAGACGGTAAGGACGGTCAAGATGGCTACACACCAATTAAAGGTGTAGATTATTTTGACGGTAAAGATGGCCGTGATGGGATAGATGGGAAAGATGGCGCACAAGGTCCAAAGGGTGAAACAGGTGAAACCGGTCCATAGGGCCCGATAGGATTGACCGGTAGAGATGGCGAAAAAGGTGATATAGGCCCAGAAGGACCGGCCGGTAAAGACGGCAAAGATGGCGTAAGCGTTAGCCATACGTGGAACGGCACTATTTTAACAATTACTTCTGCTTCTGGAACATCTTCCGCTGATTTACAAGGTCCATAGGGTCCCGCAGGTCCGGCCGGAGAACGCGGTCCATAGGGTGATGAAGGTCCCATTGGAGACCGTGGAGAACGAGGCCAAGACGGCAAGACCCCTATTAAGGGAGTTGATTACTTTACCCGTGCGGAAATTAAAGAGATTATTGATGAAGCTGTAGAAGAAGCAGTAGAAGCAGTTGATGCTAAAGATGTTGATTTATCTAACTACGCTACATTAAGTTATGTATAGACAGCGATAGACGCAAGCTTACCTGATTTAACAGATTACGCTAAAAAGGGCGATTTATTAGATTACGCTACACAAGAATATGTTAAGGCAAAGATAGCCGAAGCAGAGTTAAGTGGCGGTGAGGTAGATTTAAGCGCCTATGCGCTAAAAAGTGAAATACCTGATATTAGCGGATTGGCAAGTGAAGATTATGTTAATCAAGCAGTATCAAATGTAGAAGTTGATTTAACAGATTATTATACAAAAGAAGAAACAAATGAGTTAATTAATAATTTAGATATACCAGAAGTAGATTTAACAGATTACGCTACAAAAGAGTATGTAAGTGCTAAAATCGCAGAAGCCGAGTTAGGTGGAGAAGAAGTAGATTTAAGCGCCTATGCTACAAAGGAATATGTAAATGCCGAATTAGGTGCGATTGAATTAACACCGGGCCCAAAGGGCGATAAAGGTGATACAGGCGAGGTTGGACCAATCGGTCCGCAAGGTGAAAAGGGCGATGCTTTTACTTATGACGATTTCACAAGCGAGCAATTAGAAGCATTACGCGGGCCATAGGGCATTCAAGGTCCAAAAGGTGACAAAGGCCAAGACGGCACAGTAGAGTTTGAAAGTTTAACAATCGCGCAGAAAGAAGAATTACGCGGGCCAGTTGGACCGGCAGGGCCACAAGGCACAAGTATTACCCACTCTTGGAAGGGCACTACATTAACCTTAACAAGCGCAAGTGGCACATCCTCTATTGACTTAAAGGGGCCAGCAGGTGAAAAGGGCGATAAAGGCGAGGTTGGAGAGACCGGAGCGGTAGGTCCGTAGGGTCCAAAAGGCGACAGTTATGTATTAACAGAAGCCGATAAAGCCGATATTGCCGAATTGGTTTATGCTAAAATCCCAGATGCCGAGGCAGGTGAATATTAATGGCGAAAGCGTTTATTGAAGAAGATACATTAACGGCTATTGGAGATGCGATTAGAAGTAAAGGAAATACTACCGAGTTGTTAAAGCCGAGTGAAATGGCGGGCGCTATAAGGTCTATGGTAATAGGTGAGTAGGTTATACCTGATGAAGCGTTTGAAAATTATAATGATAATAGTTATAGATTTTATAAAGGAAATCACACATGGTTAATTAAAAATCATCCTGATTTATTTATTGAGCCATTGAGATTAGGCGCTTATATGTTCTATGAATGTGGTTATCATTTGAGAGAATTACCATGTAAAATTATTATTTCAAATCGTAATAATTTATCTTATGCGTTTTATGGTTGTCATTACTTAACTGAAATTGATGCTTACCCAGAGTTATGGTTATCTACTAATAATACTTATAATATTGATATGGATAATATGTTTAATGGTTGTACTAATCTTAATAGTTTGCCGGAAGATATATTTGCTAATGATGAAGCGCCATACACATCAAGAGGATTATATAGCGGAAAAAGAAATGGTATTTTTACATCATGTAGTAGTTTAAGAAAATTACCTAATTTAGAGCCATTAGCGACCGATGCGGTACATAGTGAAGATTCATTATATCTTAATTTAGCCTTTAACTGTTGGGCGTTAGATGGGATTACTAATTTACCCGTTTGTAGCGGTGCTTATTGGGGTAATGCTTTTTCGGGTATTGTGGATGATTGTTTTAGATTAAAAGATTTTACATTTGCCGTTAATGTCGATGGGACGCCTATAAAAGCGCAATGGGCCTATCAAATAATTGATTTAGGCCGAAACATAGCAGTAGGTTATGTCCCACAAGGCTATGAAGATATGTGTATTTTATCATATAGTGATTATTCAGGTATTACCGGAACAACATTAATAGAAGATGGCGCAGATTATTTTCGCTATAAAAATAATGCTAATTCATGGACTAATCAGTTGGCTTATAGTAGATATAATAAGGCATCAGCAGTAGCGACAATTAATTCTTTACCAGATACAAGTGAATATTTAGCAGAACAAGAGGATGGCGCCACAAATACTATTATATTTAAAGGTTTGTCCGGTAATTACACAGACGCAGGACCGATTAATAGTTTAACAGAAGAAGAAATCGCAGTGGCTACCGCTAAAGGTTGGACCGTAGCGATTAGTTAAGGAGGATGAAAAAAATGCTACAAGTAAATCATTATAAAAAAGTTTGTCAATTAACAGATAGTGAAGTAGATAAAATTACAGATTTTATTAAATCTATGTTTGGAGTAGATAAGATTATATCCGCTAAATTATATATGGATGAATATAATGAAAGAATATTTGAAATAGAAGGTTTTGATGAACCGACCTTAACAGTAATTGGAACCAGATGTAAGCACGATAGACATTTTTATAAGGAGGACTAAAAAATGAAATCAACGAACTTTAATTTAGTAAGATACGATGCCGATGATAATATGGTGTTTGATTGGATTGAGCCAAGATATAGAACAGAGTTAGACGAAAACGGCAAAGAGGTAGAAGTCCAAGAGCATTTATACGCTAAAACATTATTCATTGGTGCTAATGACACTATCAGCAACTATATGGAAGTAATGGCACCAGAAGTAGAGGTGTGAGATATTGTTCTATTTAAATAAAGATATTGAATTAGATGTGGTATTATTACAGAAGATGATAAACCGCTTTTTAATGAATGTTAAGCCGAAATTAGAAAAATATAAAAATTACTATGACGGCAAACAGAAGATACTGAATAAATCATATGCTGACCCTACTAAACCGTGTAGTAGAACAGTAATTAATTATTGTAAAAATATTGTAGATAGTTATGCGGGTTATTTAGCCACTCCGGGCTTTATTTCCTATAAAAGTGATGAAGACATAGAAGAAGTAATGGATATATTGCGCTATAACGACTATCAGTATGAAGATAATACTTTCCTTTTGGACGCGTTAATTTATGGCGTTTCGGCAGAGTTAATGTATATTGACGAGCAGAGTTAGCCAAGATTTACGGCCATTGACCCTACTACGTGTTTTGGGGTATATGATGATAATTTAACAAATGACTTATTATATTTTGTTAGATTTTATAAAGTAAATGATTGGGACGATAATAATGTATATAATGTTGATGTATATACAGATAGTTCCATTAGACATTACGAAATGAGAGGCTTAAACGGCCAGATTATTTTCATTGCCGAAGAGCCCCATTATTTTTCACAGTGTCCCGCTAACATTTTTTATTTGCCAGAAGAACAAAGTATTTTTGATTGCGTATTGGGCTTACAAGACGCAGTGAATGAAGTATTAAATAGCGAGATTGATGATTACAGCGCATTTTGTGATGCTTATTTAGTTCTTAAAAATGTATCGGCCGAGGCTGATGATATTTACCGAATGAAGGAAAATAGAGTTATTATATTGCCGGATGGCGCAGAAGCCCTTTGGCTGACTAAATAGGCGAATGACGTTCAGGTAGAAAATATCTTAAAGCGCATCCACGATAGCATTTACCGCATAGCGCAGTGTCCTGATTTTAGCAGTGAAAGTTTTGTAGGTGGCGTATCAAGTGGTATTGCCATCCAGTATCGCTTAACAGGTATGGAAAACAAAGCAGGAACTATTGAAGGCGCTATGAAGAAAGCATTACAAAGACGTATAGAAATTATTTGCGGTATTGCGTCTATCAAGTTAGGTGAAGATGTATTTAGAGACATCGAAATTACCTTTAAGCGCAACGTGCCGGAAGATTTAACAAGCACAATCAACGTAATTAACGCGTTAAAAGGAACGGTAAGCGACGCGACATTATTAGGTCAGTTAGACTTTGTAAGCGATGTTAATGCCGAACTTGAAGCGGTAGAAGAACAGCGACAACGGCAGATGGAGATGTATAGTTTTTCACCTATTGGATTTGACGATGAGGATGAAGAATAATGGAGTATTGGGCTAAAAGGATTGCGAAAGAATAGGAGGCCGTGGCTAATAAATCTATATTAGCCACCGAGCGCCAACTACAAAAATATTATATTAAATGTTCTAAAAAAATCTTGGATGATTTTGAATAGTTATATAATAAGATTTTTTAGAATATTGATGAGGGCAGAGAAATCACGCCCGCAGACCTTTATAAATTAGATAAGTATTGGAAGATGTAGGGTGAATTAAGTAAAGAGTTAGAAAAATTAGGAAATTATTAGATTGCCGTTTTAGGTAAAGAGTTTAATAGACTAATTACTGCTACTTATGGTGTTATAAAGATACCTAATGTAGTAGAGCCGACCTTTACAACGATTGACAAAGCCGTAGCGGGCCAAATCATAAACAGCATTTGGGCCCCAGACGGCAAAATATGGAGCGACAGAGTATGGGATAATACAAAGCGCTTACAGCAAACACTTAACGAAAATCTTATACATTGTCTAATTACAGGTAGAAAAACAAGTGATTTAAAGAAATTATTACAAGAAAGATTTAATGTTAGTTATAGACGGGCTGAAACATTAATAAGAACTGAAATGGCGCATATACAAACCGAAACGGCTAAATAGCGGTATAAAGACTACGGCATTAAATATGTCGAGGTGCTAGTCTCTGCCGACCATAAGACCTGCGATAAATGTAAGGCCTTAATCGGCAAGCAATTTAGCGTAAATGGCGCGCCACCATTACCCGTCCATCCTAACGAGCGATGCTGTTTAGTTCCTGTAATAAATTAATTTTACTGTCTTTTGGATAGGGATTAGACATTAAAGAAATAACTAAATACAATTAGCAAGGGGCTAACTACTGATTAGCAACTTATGGAGGAAAACAAAATGGAAGAAATTATTAAAAACGAAGAATTAGAAACCCAAACTGACGAGCAGGGTGGGGAAGTAAAAACTTACACACAAGAAGAAGTATTGGCTTTAATTTAGAGTGAGGCTGATAAAAGGGTGTCACAAGCATTAAAGACCCAACAGAAAAAATATGAAAAACAGTTATCCTTATCAAAGTTAGATGATAACGAAAGAGCGAAAGCCGAGAAGGATGACCGCATCGCAGAATTAGAAGAACAGTTAGCGCAGTTCCAGTTAGAAAAGAATAGAAGCGAGTTAAAGTCGGTTCTTTCATCCCGTGGATTAAGCGCAGAGTTTGCGGATATTGTGGCGATTAGCGATGATATAGAAGAAAGTCAAGCCAAGATTGACAAATTAGATAAATTGTTTAAAAGCGCTGTTAAAGTAGAAGTAGAGAAACGATTAGCAGGCGCAGGTGTTCCAAAAGGTAGCGGTAATAATCAAGTGGCTATCACAAAAGAGAACGTAAGCAAAATGTCATTGGCAGAGTTAAAAAAATTACAACAGACAAATCCAGAACTATATAATAGTTTATACAATTAATTTAGGAGGCTATAAAAAATGGCACATCAAGTATATGAGAACTTTATTTTATCAAATAAAATTAATGATATTTTAACAACAGCGTTAAATATTAACAACTACTTAACAGTAGATACATCTATGACAGAAGGACCGGGGATGAAGAAAAAAGTAAATACTTACACATCTACCGGTGATGTAGAAGCATTAGCGATGGGTGAAGGTAATACCGAAGGTATTGAAGTATCCTTTACAACCGCTGAATATGAAGTATTACCACATCAGGGTAAGTTTGATTTCTACGACGAACAGGAAATGACAGACCCTATGGTAGTAGATACAGGCTTACAGCACGTAGCAGACCGTATGGTTAATAAGTTTGTAGCACTTACTATTGACGAGTTTGAAAAAGCAACATTAGAACAGGAAGCAACAGAGTGGAGTTTTGATGTAGTAGTAGATGCTATCGCTAAAATGAACTTGGAAAATGAAGCAGGTTTATTCTTACTGATTTCACCGGCCGACAAAGCATAGTTCCGTAAAGCATTAAGAGAAGACTTATCTTACAGTGAAGCATACGTTAGAAGTGGTTATATTGGTTCCGTGGCAGGTGTTCCAGTAGTAGTATCAAAAGCAGTTCCAGCAGGAAAAGGTTATTTGGCTACAAAAGAAGCGATTACCTTATTTATCAAAAAAGATACTGAAACTGAATACGACCGCGACCCTGATACACGTCATAATAAATATTTCGTTCGTAAATACGCAGTTGTAGCGCTTACTGATGCTACAAAAGCAGTAAAAATTACCATTGGTGATGCCGATACTGGTGCCGGTGATGATACTGGTGCCGGTGATGATATCGAAAACGGTGAAGTAACAGGCGAATAATTTAAATATAGGGGCCCGTTAATGGGCCCTAATAACCTATGGAGGCACACGGAATGATAGAAGAAATTAAAATCTTATTAGGTGATGCCACGGGTAATTATACTGACGCACAAATTGGGCTTGCCTTAAAAATGGCGATTGCCGAGGTTGAAGCGTATTGTAATCGGTCATTAGATTATGAATTACAAATGATTGCCGAAAGGATTGCCGTAATGCGCCTTAACCGCACTAATACGGAAGGGTTAGCAGGGCAGTCATATAGTGGCGTTAGCGAAACATATATTGAAGGCTATCCAAGTGATATTTTAGCAGTGTTAAACCGCAAGCGTAAAATTAAGGTGGTGTGAGTAATGATTAACGCAAATATGCGCTTATATGATTATTCTACTGTTGGAGATTTAGACGATTACGGTTAGAGAGTATTTAGTGATGAAATCAAAGGACAAGTTAAAATGGCGATTAGCCTAACTAATTAGTCCGTATAGTCTAATATTAACTACCAAGATGCCGAGTATATGGGCTTAACATTTAATGATGTTAGTGATAAATATATAATTCATTTTAACGACCAAAAGTTGAAAGTGTTATATATTAACCCATTCGGCAAATATAATCAAGTATTTATGAAAAAGATATGAAATTAAAAATTGAAATATCAGGTGTAGATAAAGTATTAGAAGAAATACAAGACATCACTAAATTAAAAAATGCCGAAAGGGCTATGGAGAAGGTTTGTGCCCTGTTGGAACGGTCGGCAAAGCAGGAAGCGCCAAAAGGCACGGGTGAGTTAAGACGGTCTATAACAAGTAAGGTAGAAAAAGACAGTAATAGTATTGAAGGTATCGTTTATACCCCGTTAGAATATGCGCCATATGTAGAATATGGAACAGGCTTATTTGCCGAAAACGGCAACGGGCGCAAGGATGTCCCGTGGCATTACCAAGACGATGAAGGTAATTGGCACACTACATACGGACAAAACCCATAGCCATTTATGAGACCGGCATTAAACAAAAATAGAAATAAAATCGTAGAGATACTACGGGAGGATATAGTGAAATGATTGATTATCATACAGAATTAGTCAAGGCATTAAATACTGTCCTACCCGCACATTACGAGATGACATTAACAAGCGATACAAAAACCCCGTGTATAAGTTATATGGAAGTTAATAACTATGTCGTAGCAAATGGCGATACATTAGGTTATAGTGGAATTAGTTATTAGGTTAAAGTGTGGGGTAAGGAGTTAGCAGATTTATAGAAATACGCTAAACAAATTGATGATGTATTGAGACCTATTGGATTTACAAGAACATCAACAAATGAATTAAGTGATAACAAAACAGGTATGATATAGAAAATAATGTCATATGAAGGTATGGCATTAGAAACATTTTAAGGAGGCTATGTATAAATGGCACAAGGTATTTTAACAAGAGGCATTACATTAAGTTATAGATATGGTGAGGGCGAAGTAGCTTATATCCAATTAACTAATTTACAGGAAATCCCAGAAATCGGTAATGGTGCCCCTGAAAAAATTGAAACAACTACATTAGCGGATAATGTAAAAACATACATCGCGGGCTTAGGTGATAGCGGTCAGGAGTTAAACTTCAAGTTCTTATATGAAAAAGACCAGTTCCAGACCTTATTACAGTTAAATGATACCTGCGATTGGAAAGTAGAAATGCCGGACGGCGTTGAGGCGATATTTGAGGGAACACCTGCGGTTAAGTTTGACGCGGCAAGCCCAAATAACGCATTAACCTATACATTAACAGTTATCGTTGAAAGCGAAATTACATTCGCCTAATCTTGATGGGGAGGCTTATATAGCCTTCCCTTATATTACTATCTAATTTATGGAGGAAAAAATTATGAATTACACAGAGCTTATTATTAATGGTGAAAGTTATAAATTAAAATTAACTACAAAGGCAAGCGTAGCCTTAGAAAGAACATTGGGTTATAACCCTATTACACTGCTTATGGAAATTGATAAAGGTAGAATGCCGAAATTAAATGATGTATTAATTATTTTACACGGTATGCTTCAAACTTATCATCACGGTATTAATATGGATAAAGTATTTGACTTATTTGATGATTATGTAGCAGAAGGCGGGTCTATGATTGACTTAATTACCTTATTTGTTAAAGTATTTGAGGTAAGTGGCTATTTAGGCGGTAATACAGCGAGCGGTGAAGTAGAAAAAAACTGAATGAGCCAATAACCCTAACTGAAATCGCTATGTCCGCTTTACAGCCCGCAATTAATATGGGGCTTGATGAAGAGCGCTTTTGGAATATGACAATAGCAGAGATATAGCGATTTGTAAATGGGGCGACTTGGCGAATGAAATCACAGGCACAGTTTGACTATATGTTAGGTCATTTAATCGGTCTTTCGGTAGCCCGCGTAATGTCAAAAGACGCTAAATATCCACCAATAGAAGAAGTATATCCAGACTTATTCGCGGAAGAAATTAGACGTAAAGAAGAAATTACACGGGAACAACAGGAAGAAATACAAACTCAAAAATCCGTTAATAATTTTTTAGCATTCGCTATGGCTAATAACGCCAAGCGAAAAAAGGAAGTGAGTAATTAAATAAATGGCAACAACAGAACAAATTAACATAAAGGTAAAATTAGACACATCAGGCGTAGAGCAGGGCGGTAAAAAGGTAGAAAGCACACTTAATAGTATTACTAACGCATCCGCGGGTGTATCTACTTCAATGGGTGGCACATCGGCATCTATGGAAGAACTTTATAACGCTATGGATAGTATCAAGCATTTAGAGTTTGCGTAGTTATTATCACAACATAGTTAGGCTTTATCTACATTTGCTAATAATATTAAATCGGCATTTAGTAATATACGTAATTGTATGAGAGACTTTAATATCCAACAGAAGCGAGAAATGGCATACATAAAAGGCTATTTACAAGCATCTTATGGGTTAGAAGATGAAGATATATTTTTTAGAGATAGATTAACATTAAAAATTACTGAAATCAAAAATCTTAAAAATCAACTACGAGATTGTGCCGAAAATGGTATAGGCGCTGTTAGGGCCGAAGCGACAAGATTAAGAGCAGAGTTTTCTACCGCTTTAAAGGGCGCTAAATTATTAACATTAGCATTAGTTCCATTAGTCGGGATAATGAAGTCATTTAGCCAATCGGCATTAGGTAAAGAAATCTATAATAACGCATAGCGTGTAGGTATGTCATCGGCAAAATATCAAGAATGGTCTTATGTATTAGAGCAGACAGGCGCAGATATTACCGACCTTATCGGGGCACAGCAAACTTTAAGTGAAGCCCAGTTAGATGTAGCGATGGGGACAGAAACCATTATAGAAGCCTTTGAGCGCATCGGGTTAAGTGCCGAAGAAGTAATGGCTATGGATAGACAAGAATTATTTGAAAAAACCATAGCAGGATTACAAAACATAGAAAGTGGCGCAGAGCGTTCGGCCGTAGCGTATAGATTATTAAGTAGCGATGCGAGCACATTAGCATCATTATTATCTATGTCTAATAAGCAGACCGCAGAGTTAAGAGATAATTATAGCAAATTAGGAGCGGTAATGAGCCGTGAGTTAATCGGCAAGTCATTACAATTCCAAATGGCATTATCTAATTTAAGAGCATCAGTGGCAGGTATCGCTAATACTTTCGCAGAAATCTTTTTACCGGCTTTAACTACCATAGCACGAGTATTAACCTACATTATCGCAATCGTTAATAGTTTAATTAGAGCCATCTTTGGTTTAGAAATTACTACATCAGCGAGCGGAACAGGCGCTGTGGCGGGCGGTATTAACGGCTTCGGCCAGATGGCTGACAGTATAGATGATGCTACTGATTCGGCAAATACCCTTAAAAGAACATTAATGGGTTTTGATGAGTTAAATGTTTTAGATAATGGCGGGTCTTCTAATTCTTCATCTATTGGAAATAATTTAGGTTTAGATACAGGTCTAAATGTGGGTGGAGGCTTATTAGGTGGCGACAGTTTATTAAATCCAAAAGCCATCAAATTAGATGGTTGGTATGAGTTTATTAATAAGTGGCAAGGGCTTTTATCTACTATTATACCTATTGGATTGAAATATATTGGTATTATTGGCGCGGTAGCCTGCTTATTATCAGGTAATTTCGTAGGTGCGTTAGGTTTCGCTGCGTTGGCCGGTATCGGTATGGGTGCGATTAGTTCTTCTAATGCGTGGGGCCAAATCGGCAAGTTTTTCCGTGATTATAATTTAGGCTTAATTCCTATTGGCTTAATCGGCATCGGTATGTTAGGTGCGGTTATGTCTGCGTCAAGAGGTAATTGGTTGGGTGCTATTGCCTTTGCTTCATTAGCGGGTGTTGGCTTCCATTCTATCACACAAGGAGACGGCTTCCAGTTAGATGATATTAAATCATTGGCGAGTAGTATTGCGGTAGAGTGTATTCCTATCGTGGCTATGTGCGGTGCCGTATTTGCTTTTATGCGTGGTAATATACCGATTGGCATTGGCCTTTTGGGTATTGCGGGTGTATCAGGTATCGTAGGCACATTATCCCGAATTGGTGATGGTAGTGCGTGGGACGGCTTCTTAATTGTCTTTGATAAATTAGTGCCGACTTTAACAAAATATATTACACCTATTGTATTAACCTTATTAGGTGTAGCGTCATTGTTATTAGGTAATATACCGATTGGAATTACCTTATTAGGTATGGCGGGAATTAGCGGTTTAACTACACATTATACTGGTAAGCCTGTTTGGGCTAATTTGTTAGATGTAATCAAAGAGGCATTTTAGTCATTTAAAGGTTGGTTTAATGAGAATGTAGTGCCGATGTTATCATTTGAATATTGGAGTAAGATTTTCAGTGATATGGTTAAAGCGGTTAAGGAAAAATTAGAAGAAGCGAGATTATTTATTGAAAATACTTGTAAAAATATTTCTAAATACTATGATACAAATATCGCCCCTAAATTGACCTTGTCCTTCTGGACTAAAAAGTTTAGCACTATCAAAGACGGTGCTAAATCGGCATTTAATGGTCTTATTGGTATCGTAGAAAGAGCCATTAACAGTATCATCGCTAAAATAAATACATTGTCGTGGGCTATCCCTGAATGGGTGCCGGGTGTTGGAGGTAAAAAGTTCGGCTTTAACCTTAAACAAATTAAAATACCAAGATTGGCGACAGGCGGTATTACGACCGGTAGCACTATCGCTAATATTGGCGAAAACGGCAAAGAAGCGATTTTACCATTAGAAAATAATACACAGTGGATGGATGCGTTAGCAGACAAGATAGCGTCCAGAAGCCAAAGTCCATCTAAAATCGTTCTTAAAGTGGGCGAAAAAGAATTAGGATGGGCGACTATAGATAGTATTAATCAAATTACAGCGCAGACGGGAGAATTGTAGTTAATAATATGACATATTTTAAAATTGGAAATATTGACTTTTCGCCATTGGTTCGGCAGATGCGCGTAGGCTATGAAACACTTGTGGCCGATAATTCGGGTAGAAATGCTAATGGCGATACAGTATTAGATATAGTAAATAGAAAAACTAAATTATATTTGACATTCAGGGCGATGGATGAGGTAGATATGTCGGCTTTATTATCGGCTATGTCAAACTATGTAATTTAGGTATCTTATATGGATAGTAAAACAAATCAAATGGAAACTATAACCTGCTATACCGGCACACCAGAGCCCGAGTATTATTGGATATTGCCGGACGGCAGGGTATTATATAAAGAAATGTCAGTTAATTTTATAGAGATGTGAGGTGGCTTAATTGTTAAATAGTAATACAAGTTATTTAGAAGCATACAAAGCCCCTTATCGTGAAATTAAAGGTAGTATAGTATGTAATCATAACGGCGCTAATTATGAAATTAGCGCCGATACTAACCTTAAATCATTCAAGATTGAAAAGACAAGCCCGCAGGGTAAGTTTTTCGGTTTTGCGGTTTCATAGAAAATAACCATAGAAATATTAGGTATTTTTAATAATGTTTCCAAAGGTGATAAATTAACAGTTAATGTAGGATTAGTTAGTGAGGCATCAAATGTTAATCTACCATATTTCTATGTAGATGATATAAGTATTAGTAAAGTAGATAACAAGACAGTAATTACGGGTTATGATGTTATTGGTTCCAACAGAGACAAAGTAATTAGTTAGATAAGTTTCACATACCCTACAACGGCCAAAGCCTATGCTACTAAAATTGCTACATCTATTGGAGCGACAGTAGATTATTTAGGCTATAATTTTAATATTGCCGAAAGCCCTAATTTTGATGGTAGTGAGAGTATATAGAGCGCCTTTACAGGGCTTGCCGAAACGGCAGGCGCCATTTGTTATGTCCCTTATGGAAATCTTATTAGATTTAGAGTATTAAGTAAAACGGTTAATGATGTAATCACACCTAACGAGTATTATAAATTATCTACGGGTGAAAGTATTGAATTAACCGAGATTGCGAGCGCTACTGAATTAGGTGATAATGTCCTTCACGGCACTTCTGGATTTACATAGATTTTATATGAAAACCCATTTTTAAATCTTCGTGATGATGTAGCCACTATACTTAACGGTATGTCTTCAAATGTTATTTCGTTGGTTAATGTGCCGTATTAGTTAGAATGGCGCGGGTGTCCTGCCTATGAAATGGGCGACTACATCCAGATTGTAGAAACTGATAACACTACAAAATACATTTATTACCTTAATGAAACCTTAACCTATAATGGTGGGTTAAGCGCATCCAGTAGTTGGGAAAGTGTAGAAAGTGGAAATGTAGAAGGAACAAGAAGCATTTCACAGGTAATCGGCAAAACGCAAGCCAAAGTTGATAAAGTTAATCGTGAAATATCATTGTTAGTAGAAGAACAAGCCGAGATAAATGGCGAAATAACTACATTAAGAAGCGAATTACGGCAAACGGCAAGCGGATTTGAATAGTATGTAGAAGATGAAGTTAATGGATTAAGAAGTGAAGTTAATTAGACAGTTAGCGGAATTAATTAGACCATTACAAATACAAAGAATGAATTACAAAGCGAAATTGATTAGACAGAAAGTAGTTTATCATCTCGTATAACATCACAGGGAAATACCATTACAGAAATACGGCAAGATTTAGACGGAATTAATTTGACTTATAACTCTACTAATGGAACAGCCTCTATCACTATTGGCGATATAACCGTTAATAATTTGGTTAATGGTGAATATGTAGATAAGTAGGTAGCCGGTATTGAATTAGATGGCTATGTTAAGTTTAATGATTTATCTACATCTGGTTCTACGACCATTAATGGCTCAAACATTACGACCGGCACTATCAGCGCTAACCGCATTAATATGACGGGCGCTGTTGATTGGAGCGACTTGTCTTCGGGGTGTCGTAGCACCATTACTGGATTAGTAAGTGATGTAGATTTACCAGATTATATTCAAAGCACCTATATTGATGCTACTACTATCCAATCACCTACAATCATAGGTGGTAGCCTAACTTCTACTATGACAGGGTCAGACGGAAATACCCATAAGACAATCATAGAAGATAGTTAGGTTAAGTTTAGAATTAAAGAGACCGGTAGCACAGGCACAGGTTCATTTGAATATACAGTAGGTTATATAGACGCTTATGCTAATGATACGGGGATGCCATCAAGCGCAAGAACAGGTTTAAGGATAGAAAGTTATAGCGATGGTTCTACGTATTCGGGCGGTTTGTCGTTAATCGCCAACAGAGGATTAGTATTATAGTCTAAATATCAAGATATATTCTTTTATATTCCGGGTTATTCTACTACTACTTTAAGTAGTATTTTAGATAAATTAGAAAATACGGGTAGCGGTGGCACTGCTACTGCGGTTTTCGGCTAATAGGTGGTGAAATAAATGGCTGTTTATTGGGCGGATGATAATAGCTGGGTTATTTCTACGCAGGGCGGGACTACTTATATGGCCTTAACCGCAAGGTCTTATGGCGCATCAGGCACCTTAAAAATATATCGTGATGGTAGTTTAATTAAGACATAGACATTAGAAGTAGATGGCGGGGCCGTTATTGGCGACCTCGGCACATTATCAACATCTACGGTCTATGAATGGGAAGTTAAGTTAGGTAGTAGCACCATTACATTTTGCTCTAAGGGCGGTGAAGATACGGATTGCGATAGCGGTGGCGATAGTGGCACGACTACCGGATGTATTGTTTATGATAGTATGGCACTAACCAGTAGCAGTTATAGTAATGGTGTAGTCACGGTATAGTTTAGGATTTATTATTATAATGATGGAGATACCTACGATACCGCTACTATATATTATTAGATTGGCGGAAATGGCTACTTTTCATAGAACGTATCTTTATATGGTGGCGATGATGATTATATTATATGTAATATGACTATCAACACGGGCACCTTAACGACTAATTCATATACCTTTAATGTTAATGGTTATATAGACAGTAATAACTGCGGAAACGACCATTTCGGCCAAAACTTAACTGCCACTTGGAGCGGGACTACACCTACACGCCCTTCAAAGTTCTATTGGATTTCATCTTCATCTAATTTAACCAAAGGTAGTGCGGTTAGTTCATATATAACTGCTACCAAATGGAAAGCGTTATAGGATAATGTAAATGCCGTTCGGGCCTATAAAGGGCTATCTACCTACTCATTTACGACCGTTTCATCTGGAACGACTATAAAGGCTTCTTACTATAATTAGATAGCGAATGCGATTAATGCGATGTTATCTACATCAAGTAGTTATTATATTGCTACTGTGTCTGCGGGTGATACTATAACTGCGTCCATTATGAATAAATTATAGAATGCGGTGAATAGTATTACTTAATGCCTTCATATCAACGAATGGAGGTGAGTTAATCAGTGGAATGGATTGTAGTTTCTACTTTAATAGCGATAACAGGCTTATTTTTCACGATAGGCCGGCCGATATTGTAGTTTTCTAATAAGGTTCAGTAGGTAATAGATAATTTGGCACAACATCAAATTAATATTACTAACAACACCGATAGAATTGGTTAGCACGATAAGACGCTTCAAGAGCACGAAATTAGAATACACGATTTAGAATAGGAAATTAATTAAGAAAAAAGCGGATGGGTAATTATACCCGTCCGTTTATTTTTTTTCTAACTACAACTAACTACAAATTAATTAGGAAATTAAAAAGCCAAAAGAGAAAGAAAAAAGAAAACGGCAAATAAAATCATCTACCTAAATCACCTTGTTAGGTTAGAATTAATCACAGTGTATCGGCTTAATAGACGCCCATTTATACAGGCTTTCGGCAGTTTATGATTGAAAATCATATTGTCGCTTTTTTACATATAAATCATATTGTCGCATAGGTATATAGAGCCTTTGCGGATTTTTTTTATTATTGACAACATTGTGATTAGGGTATATAATATAGGTAAATCACATAGTCTAAATCTAACATTGTGATTAGGAAGGATGATTTTTATGAAAAGAAAGTTTAAAGTAGCACATCAAACCGCCACTACATTAGACGAGGCCTTTGACGCCTTTATTGAAGAGAAAACGGCAATTAATCTATCTAAAAGTTCCATAGACAACTATCAAAAAAGTTATAATATTTTCTATGAGTATCATAACCTTAATAGTGATACCCTTTTGGATGATATAGAAATGTCTATGTTCTTTAAATGGATTAATCATATGCGTAATAATGAGTTAAGACCGCAGAGTATTAACCATTATTTGCGGTCGTGGCGAACTTTTATGAATTGGTGTTATGAACGGGATATGCTACAAGAGCCGATTAAGATTAAAGAAATTGAAGTCCAAGAGGATTTACCAAAGATGTATAGTGATGAAGAAATCATTAAGATGTTAGAGAAGCCGAGAATGGGTGATAGTTTTAGCGAATGGCGTTCGTGGGCTGTTGTGTCATTAATCTACGCTACTGGATTAAGAGCGAGTAGTGTATGTGCTATGCGTATTGAAGATATTGATTTCCAAAGAGAAGAAATTAGTATAGTCCAACAGAAGAACAAAAAAGCGGGTATTTTGCCCTTAACGCCCGCATTGGCTAATACATTAAGAGAGTATATGAAGAAATGGTTAAGAGATAGTGATGATAGTGATTATTTGTTCCCGAGTATTACGGGCGAACAATTTACGGTTAATGGGCTTAATCAGGCGTTAAAAAGATACTGTTTAGATAGAGATGTAGAGCCAAAAGGCATTCACAGTATTAGACATAATTTTAGTAGAGATATGATTGTTAATGGCGCAGGTGAGTATAGACTACAGAGATATTTGTCGCATTCGTCTATCGCTATGAGTCAGCACTATGTTAAATTATTCGCGAGCGACTTAAAGAAAGATGCGAGTAGTTATAGTCCATTAGATACAGCCAAAAGAAGACAAAGTAGAAGTAGTAAGTTTAAGAAAGACTAATTGCCGTTTGGGCTGACTATGATGCGGAATACTTGACAAATGGAAAAAATTATGATACAATTATATTAAGTTAGGTGAATTATATTATTTTTTATTTGGGGGTTTCACCCCCGCAAAAAAATAATCCTTCTTTAATTATTAGGGTATGGCTTCGCAATCTTTAATAGGGAACTATAAAAATCATAGCAAGTATGCTATGATTTTTATAGTTCCTATGGTTTATTAAAAAAATGTAAAAATATTTTTAAAAAATGTAAAAAATATACAAAAAAAGTTTGACAAAATTAAAAAA
>JAZNYN010000046.1:0-1972 GCA_045594405.1 Anaeroplasma sp. | reverse complement strand
TGATATTTGACGATAGAAAAAACCTTAATCAACCCTCATCACCGTATAAAAAACGTTAAAAATGGTATTGTTTTCGCATTTATATTTTTTCGTAATTTATAGTGATTTTATCACTATATTATGATATAATCTCTTATGGTGATTTTTTATGAATAATTATTTACAAAAAGCTTACTGTATGAATAAAACTGTAAGAATATATGCTGCAATCACAACAGACATTGTAGCACATGCTCAAGAAATATTTAATCTATGGCCTACTTCATGTGATGCATTTGGTCGTAGCTTAACAATTGCTGCCATTATGTCATGCACATATAAAAATGGTGAATTTCTAAACATTAAAATTAATGGTGATGGACCAATTGGAAGAATTACAATCGAAGCTACTGATGGTAATGTTAGAGGCTTTGTTGGTAACCCTGGAATTTTTTTACAAAACAATGATGGTACACTTAACATCACAAATGGTGTAGGTGCAGGCTTTATTGAGGTAATTAAGGACCTACATATGCGTCAACCTTTTTCTTCTACAGCTGAAATAATCAAGGGTAATATTTCAGATGACTTTGCTTACTACTTTGCTAAGTCTGAGCAAATTCCTTCATCTGTTGGTTTAGGTGTTGCATTTAACGAAGAGGACAAGGTTAAGGCCGCTGGAGGCTTCCTAATCCAAATCATGCCAGGATGCAAGGATGAATACATAACTATATTAGAAGAAAGATTAAAGGAAATGAAGCCTTGTACACAAATGATTGCTGAAGGCTACAATGCCGAGGATATCATTAAGGAAATTACAGGTGGAGATTACGAGCTGCTTGAAACTAGAGAATTAAAGTATGAATGCAATTGCAGCAAGGAACGCTTTGAAAAGGGCTTAAAAACTTTAGGTAAGGAAGAACTAAAGGATATATTACTTACTGATAAGAAGGCTGAAATCACTTGTAATTTTTGTAATAAAAAATATGAATTTACTGAAGCTGATTTAGCTAAGCTTATCGATGAAATTCCTAACTAAAAATGCTTAAGCTAGAAGGAAAATAGCTAAACACTGCTAGCATAATTACTAATATCAATAATACAATGACACTACTAAAATTGTTAAGTAGTGTTATTTTTTTATTTCTATAATATAGGATAATACCAATTGCTATTCCATATATAATATATTCTATATATGGTATCACATCACCAATTATCCCATAGAGTGTATAGTAGCTTGTAAGCTTAAATACTATCGCAACTATTATTCCTGTTATATAGCTTGAAAATGCCCCATTAACATTTCTTCTAATTATAAAAAGATCTATAACCATATATATTAAGGATGGGTATATTATCAATTTTAAGGATTCAAACATACTATCTTTACATGGAAGGATTGCCTTTAAATATGGGTATGGTAGATACCTTCCTCCAAAATATAATCCTACTCCTAAAATAACTATTACTATATAAGCAACTATCATATTAACTCTAGACATTGTTTTAATCACCAATATAATATATGATGCTTGTCTAATTAATATTACCATCTATAGCAATTACAACACATCCCACAGGCTCCTTTATGCTTTTCCTTAAAATAGTTTGCAACAAATTTGTGAAGGCAGCCTCGGCTATATACAAAGGATATCACAGAATCTAGCTTTGCTTTGTTTTCCTTTTTAATGCATCTAATCTCCTTATCACTAAAATTTTTAGATGCTATTGAATCAACAAAATATTCAAGAGTTTTTATGTCCTTTGGATCAAACAAAACGATTGCCTCTGCATATTTGCCATCTCTAGAGCACCTTCCTGATTCTTGTGCAAAATCCTCTATCGATGATGGCAAACTATAATTTATTACGTAGCGTATATCAGGTATATCAATCCCCATTCCAAAGGCATTTGTACAAATCATTATTTTTATTTTATGACGAACAAAATTTATTTGATTTTCCTCTTTTTCCTTTGAATCCATTGAGCC
>JAZNYN010000045.1:0-6826 GCA_045594405.1 Anaeroplasma sp. | reverse complement strand
TCCTCACAAATTAAATTTTAATAGCTAATTATTTTAAATAATTATTTCCATATTCATATTATAACACAATGCAATAAAAGTAAATAGAATGAAAATGCTTACCAAAGAAAATCTACATAATTATTTCGTTTTGTAATTCATGAATAAACATTATATAATTATATTAACGGAGCGTGATCAATATGAATAATGAATTTACGTATATTGTAACTGGGTGTACAGGCTATGTAGGTAATATGATAACAAAGGTCCTTATAAAGGATGGACATAATGTCATTGGACTTGCTAGAAGCGAGGAAAAGGTTTTAAAACAGTATAATTAAAACTATAAAACTCTATAAAACTATGATATACTAAAATATATTACGGTTTAAGGAGTTTTTTTATTATGAAATATTATCCATCAACGAGAAAATGTAGTTGTTGTGGACAAATAAAGAAAATGAAAATAGAAGATAGAATTTATGAATGTGAAAATTGTGGATTAAAGCTAGATAGAGATTTAAATGCAGCTATTAATTTAGCTAATTATGTAAATGAAAATAATTGAATATATAAAAATAAGTACGTATACGTTTGTGCGGAATTGACGCTTTAGGAGAGTACATACCACTTGATAATTCATCATTATCATGGCTCGTTGAATAAAGAATGAAACAAAAACTTTATAGAGTTATAGAGTTTTATAGGTTTTCAAAAACGGATTCTATAAATGCTTTGTCAAGTACTTTGAAAAAATAGATATCGAGCATAATAAAATTAAGGGAGCATAATGATTGCTCCCTTTACTTTATTTTTTCTTTTTGCTGCCAAATTCCTTCTTTAGCCCAGCCAAAATATTTTTGTAGGTATTTTCGTTTGCTCCAAATAAGTTCTCATATTTAACAAAAATATCATACGCCTCCTTATGATTCTTTTCGAAATTCATAATTCCATAATATAGGCAGTACGCCTTATATTTATAAGAGGCTGCATCACCTAGGCTACATGCCCAATTAATAATTTTCTTAGCCTTTGTTATAGCCTCTCTTGCAGTTTGATATTGTGCCGACTTCATCTTATATTCACTATACTCTTGGCTAAACGGATTAATGAAGTCTTGAGTTGGTGGATGCTTTACGTTCTTTGTAGCATCGTATAGCTTATCATACAATCTGTTACTAAATATTGATAGCATTGATTTATCTACAAACTCCTTAATATTATCAAAATAATTTAAGCAGTTTACATAATCATCATTATAGAACGAATAGGCTGATTTTACTAAGTTTTCAGCAAAATCAGTTAGGTTCGGACCATCAAGAATTTCCTTATACACACTCTCAATATATTTTGTATATTGCTCGTTTTTATAGTCATGTCCATAGAAGGCATATACAAAATAATAACCAGCCTTATGAGGAGCCTTTTCTAGTGTATTCATAATTAATGCATGATTTTCCATATATTCACTAGAATCCTTTGCTAAAAATTTATTATAGTTAGATTTAGCTATTGCAGCATTTAAATATGAAACATTGTCACCTAAATCACCAGCTATATTGTAATAATGGAAGGCCAAATTATAGTGTCTATAATCCTTATCTGCCATAGCGAAATAGTGTGCTCCAACCCTACTCATTGCCTTCACATCATCTGTTTTAGAAATCAAATCTCTTAATTCCTCATCGCTTAATCTTTCATCATTTGACTGTAGACTTTCCTTTAATCTTTCTGCTGCCTTAGCCTTTTTCTCTTGCTCCTCCTCAAGCTTTCTTTGCTTCTTTTGCTCTTCCATTTCCTTTTGACGCTCAAGCTCTGCCTCTCGCTCTAGCTCTAAATCCTTTTGGCGCTTGATTTCTAAGCCCTTGTTATAGGCATCCTTATATATATCAACAACCTCATCGAAGATATACGGATTATTTTCCTTAATGTATGCTAGCAATTCATATTGCTTATCATCATTCTTTGAATCTAATACCTTCAATAATTGCTTTTCATTTAGATAAACGATATTTAAGCACTTATCAATAAAATCAAATGAATTAGTAGGATTATTAGCAATAATAGAATGTAGGTCATATGGCATATATTTAAATAATACTTTAGCATTATCAGCTGCCTTGATTAGGGTTTGCATATTCATGCTTAAATATTCCATAGCCTTAATTTCATCCTTTGGATAGCCTATGCCAAAATAATACATAAAGTATTTACTAATTATGTTAACAAATAAATCATCACGACTTAAATAAGGAGCATAAAATCCAGTCCTTAAGGATACATTATTTAAGATATCAAAAATCAAGCTATTAAGGCCATTATAGTGTTCCTTACCATCTAATACCTCTAATATATAAAAATATAGATTAAAAGGAGTAGGGTAATTTCTAAGCTTAAGGGCTGTTGTTTCATGGTCATAAATTGTAAACATTTGATTCTTTAAATCATTTTCAATCATATCCATGTAAACCACAACATCTGTTGAATATTTCTTAGGCTTATCAAATTTAGCCTTATCATTATATGTAACAGAAATGCTAGGCTTATTTACATCCTTAAAGAAGCTAAATACTCTCTTATTATATTCATCCTTAAAGGCATCCTTCTCCTCTTGGCTTATATGTAGGGTAAAGCCATTTAAAGCTGGCTTTAAGAAATCAAATAGTGGCTTTGTCAATTCCTTGTTATATGTATTATCTAAGAACGGATAATCATGATAAAATCTATCGTTATTATATAATACCATTCTTGATAATAATACATTGTGCCTTTCACTAACGTACTTAACATTAGCTAGATAATAATTCACTGGCTCGATTAGAACATCGTAATTGAAGCATCTAAAATCAAATAATAATATCATCTCTTCAATATAAAGCTTCCATATATCCATAGATGACATATCCTTAAGCTCAAGATGCTTGACTAATAAAGCCTTTAAATCATCATACAATACACATATATAATCTAACCTATAGAATATAAAGCGTAGTCCATTATATTGCTTGGGCTTAGCACATGCTGCCGCACTATTAAATAGGCTAACAGCTTCTGCTACATCAGCATCAAGCTCGCTTAGGCTGCTTATCTTTTTTATTTTTGACTTAATTTCAAAGACCTTATTTTGTAAAGCCTTAAATTCCTTCTTAAAATTTGCCATAATCTTACCTCCTTAATTTATCATTATTTCTAATACACAAGTCTTCTTAAAATAACATCAGCATATACATCAAAGAACCTAATGGTATTGATTATTGCATATATCAATACTGGGCCGAATAAAATTTTAGACAATATATTAAGTGTCTTTTCGCTTTTTATGTTCATATTTTCACGTCCTATACATAATTCAATTATAGCATAATAAATTTATAATTTTATATACGATTTATCATCGAAAAATGCTTAATCTACCTTGTAGCCTTCAAGGCTTGATGTACGCTTTTTTAATTCCTTAATTAGCTCATCATTTTCAATTACGCTAACAGTAATCATATCATATTTATTATACTTAATATCAACATGCTCAAGAGCATTCTTTAATGATAGCATAGAATATGATATTGCTCTTTTGTCCTTTGTAAAGCCTCGTATCTTATCATATGGAATATCTCTTTTAATGATAAAACCAAACCTAACATATAGTGATGTCTCTCTTAGCTCTACATAGCCGACTAAGGATGATACCATAAAATAAACGGTAAAAACATCTACAGCAAGCATTAAGAAAAAGGCTACAATTTCAACAATAGATAGCACTGTACCAGCAATTAAAAGTATAGCTGTTGGAATCCATATCAACCAAAAGAGCCTATCAATTTTTGGCTTATATCTTTTTATCATTATAATCACCTCAAAGCTAAATCCTATTATGATTATATCATAAATCATAATATATATATAGTTGACATTAAATGTTGATTAAAATATAATATTTTCGTGATACAAACTTTAATCAAGGTGATAATATGATTGAATTAACGATTTTTAATTTAATACTTTTGCTTATAATAGCTGGATTACTAATTCTAGTAAAAAAGACAGTTAAAACTGAAAAAACACAAAATATTATTTTAGTAATAGTTGCAGTTGTAACTATACTTTTTCACTATAGCACATTAATATACTATATCTTCTCAGGACAGGATGCATATGGCTATGTTAAAAGCAATCCTAATTTAATATTACCGATCTATCCATGTAATGTAGTAATGTGGTCTTGTTTGATTATTAACTTTATTAAGAATAAGGAATCTAAACTATATAAATTCTTTATAGATTACATTTTCTGGTTTGGTATCTTTTCTACATTAGTAGGTATGTTTGCAAATGTAGATTTCATTATGAATCCAACTCTAAAGAATTATGATAATGTAAAGAGTATAGTTGCTCATGCAACTTTATTATTTAATATTCTACTGCTTCCAATATATGGAAAAATAAGCTTAAACATGAATCGTAATATGATCAATATGATTCTATCTGTAATTATGATGTATGTTATTGGATTATATTGTAATCTTGTATTTAAGGTTTTAATTTCAGAGGAAGCAGCATATAATGTAAATTCAATGTTTATTATTCATTCACCATTTGCAGGAGTAGAATTCTTAAAATATCCTTTAATTGCTGGTATAGCTCTAATCTTATATTTTATTATATTCTTTGTTTGTGATGTGATTAAAAATCCAAAGGGAGAGCGCTGGTATAATAAGGTATATAGTACAATCAAAGAAAAACTAAATAAATCAAATGAAAATGAGGCATCGTAGGATGCCTCTTTATTTTAATAATTCAAGCTATTATTTTTTTAACATTTTATTGAGAAGCTTATATAAAGAAACTGCTTCCTCTTGTTCTAAAGAAATACAATTTGCAAATAATGATGATATATTAACAGCCTTTTCCTTTAGATTTTCTCCTTCTTCAGTAAGCTTAGCAATAACTACTCTTTCGTCTTCTTTATTTCTACATCTAGTTCTTATGCCAACAGCATTAAATTCATTGACCCATCTTGTTGTGTTCGCTTCTATTTGCATTGATATCGTCAAGTAAAATAGGAAGTCCATACTTGTCCTCACTTCCCGCCAACAATGCGTTTTTAGTGCTATTGAAAGTACGAACCATTCCACTCTCAGGAATTAAAAAGAAAACTATAAAAACTAGTAATCCAACTAACCAATTTCCTTATATGTAATACTTTCTTCATAAAAAAATGCCTCCAATATTCTAGAGGCCACTATATTACTACAGCGGAATCACAAAACCACCGCCACATATGTGTTCGTCAAATTCATACTCCCATGAATCAGCACTTAACGCGATTTTGCTACTCTGTTTTAAACAACATAATTATATAAGATATTACAGAATTTATCAAGACATTTACAATTAAAAAGGCTTGTTTTGATAACAAGCCTTCATAACCTATTTGATATTATTTAATAATGATATTGTTTTAGATTTAAGTTTAATCAACATAGGTCCTAGCATACAGATAATAAATATAAATGATATAACAAAATATGATAACATTGATTCAAATGAATAGCTAAATACATTAAATAATATATTTAAATTTTTAGCTTGATATTCATTAACTAGATTTATAAAAATAACAGTACTAATATTACCTATTACTGATACTCCTAAGAATGTAATTAAAGGGGCGACACTAAACAAACCAAAGCATGTAAACTTAGAATGTCCTAATACCTTAAATATACCGATATCACGAGCCCTTGCATTAATCATACTACTCATAAATATGAAAGAATAAACTAATAAAATAATCAGCATAAAAATTGATACGTATAAACAAATATCAGAAAATAAAGAAATATCATTCATTGATACAAAAACAGAATATACACAAGGATTGATTATTGTATAACAAATACCAGCTGCATGTTTATATTCTAAATCTTTATTAAAAAAATTAATATCATACGTATATGAATTATTTAAAATAAAATCACGATCATCATATTCTATATCAAAATATTCCATGAAAGTTTTTTTATGACAAACTGAATATACTATATCATTAAAATAATCATAATAACAATTGTATACTAAATCTTCAGCAAATTCTTCTGAACAATAAACATAATTAACATCATAATAATCTTGATACTGATTATAATCATAACATAATCCGACAATTTCACAGTCAACGAATGTTGAAATATCATCACTATCATTTCTACAATTGAAATAAGCATCTACATAATCAATAGTAAATCCTGGTTTGCAATTTAAAATACAATCTTGAACACCTAGATAAAAATAATCTTCTTCAGTACATTCAGAAAATTCTACATCTTCGTTGACATTTAAATATAAATATAAAATATAGTCATCAATTCCGGAAAAGTCATAGCCATAAAATTTGGAAAAGTCAGGAAATAAAGTATGAAATTCTTCTTTAACTAATTCATAATTTTCTAAAGCATATATTTCAATACCTCGATATACCAAATCTTCCTTTTCCATATTTGTTAATGTTGGTCGTAATGAAATTATTATTTCATTTTCATCTAAACTATTTTTAGTATAACCCGGCTTTAAATACACTTTATCATAATCAGGTAAATCCCATATTAATTTTTCAGTATAATATACATTTTCGTTTTTACTATACATTGGTAAGAACGAACCCGTTGTAAATGGTGGTCTTAGATTATAACATTTTATACCATTATCTTCACTATATGTTTGATGTTTATGAAAACCTTCATTAACAAAAATTACATTATGAAAACCATACATTTTTGATATAGTTAATTCTTGATCGATGTAAGTGTGTATATCAGTATATAATGATAGATATCTATCAAAATTA
>JAZNYN010000044.1:0-10789 GCA_045594405.1 Anaeroplasma sp. | reverse complement strand
GACATGGCTACATCCGACTTTGGGTGATGATACAATTTATATTACAAATGTACGTATTGTTGAACAGGATGATATTGATAAGCCAACTTATATTTATAGAGAAGCTGCATATGGACAAATGAATCAATTTACAATGTCTTATTCTAAGTATGCAAGTGTTTATTATAATGAAGCAGATGGTTATTACCATGTAGGTGATTCATCAAATCCTCAAGATACAGACCCATTATTATTTGCAGATATGCTAAGTGGTACAAGATGGAATCAATCTGATATTTATTCAATTAGCTTAGAAAATAAATGTATTGGTGCTGATGGTGTTGATTATAATGCATTAATTGAGGAGTATGCTGTATATGCATCAAATTCTACTATTGGCTATTGTCCAGTAACATTAGAATTAGCTAATGCCTTAAAGCAAATTGTTAAAGCATTAGGTGATCAAATTGCTGCCTCAAATGAAAATCAATGGCTAGAGCTTTGTGTATATTATACACATTATGGTACTGATGGTTCAGAATTAGGTATGCCAACTTATGGTGTTTGTCCTTGGGAACCAATCGTATTTGATGGTGATGCTTTAACAGAGGCTGCAACAGCTTCAGGTACATTTGATAGAATTATTTTACCTAGAGGTTTAATCTTCTCATTTACTCCAACTCAATCTGGTGTTTACTCTATTTATTCAGAGGGTGGAATAGAAACAGTTGGCTGGATATGTGATGCGGATGCTGTTGCTATCGCAGAATGTGAAACAGGCTTAAGAGAATTTGCAATGTATGCAACTCAAGGCATCGCATTAAATCCTAACTTTGTAATCTTCCAATATTTAGAAGCTGGTCAAGAATATCTATATAGATGTTGCTTTGAAGATATGTACTTATATGACACAATTAATGTTGCAGTTAAGTATGTTGATGAGGAACTAGAGATTTTCACAATTGCTTCTCCAGGTGCATTTACAACATCTGATGATGATATGTCACTAGAAAATATTATTTCTAGTAATTACATTGATGTTGAGCTAGGTGAGGATGGCTACTACCATGTAGTGGACTCTAAGGCTAAGGATGATTTTGTTTATTGTGATGTTATCTATGTAACAAGCATTATGAATTATTCATTAACTGAAGCATTAGGTGCTCCATTCTATGCTTTTGATTTCAGTCAAGATGAATTTGGTAAGCAACTATATGATGAAAATGGTTATTGGTTATATACTCAATATGACGAAAATGACGTTTTACAATCATACTACATTTGTGTAGATGCTGAAGGTAACTACTACTATGATTTACAAATTGGTGATAATGATCATACTGAAGAAAATGGATATACTTACTTAAAATATACAGAAGAAGAGCTTGAATCTTTAGAAAATGCTGATTTCACTGAATATGTTCAAGCATATATTGATGCAAACAAGATTACAGATACAGAATCTGAATTATATGGCTGCGTTAAGGTTGATGAGGCCTTCGCAAGAGTATTAAGCTTATTTATGGATAAGTATACATTCGCAGATGTAGAGTATTCATGGGTTAAGCTATGCTATTACTTTAAGCATTTTGGTGCTTAATTAAACAAAAAAAGATAAAGGGCTCATTGCTCTTTGAGCCCTTTATCACCATTTTATAAAATAGAGAGGAGGATACTATGCAAAAGAATAATAAAATAATAGATAAGCTATTTTTAATAATTGTTAGTATTCAAACTATTTTAATGGGTATTCTCTTTATTGTTCAAATTTTAAGAATTTATTATGGAAATAGTGCTACCTTTACTAGAGAAATTTGTGGGCAATATATCCTGCAAATTTTACCAGTAATAATTATTTGGTTCTTAGTAATAATAGCAGCATTTATCTATTTCTATATTAAAGGTAATCCTACAAAGGATATTGCTAAAATTACAAATATTACTAAGTTAAATAACTTAGAAGGAATTTGTCCAGATTTTACTGATGAAAATTTAGGTAATGAGTATACGTTGTTAAATAAGGAAAAAAAGAATAGAAGGATTGCTTTGATAATTGCTATTGCAATAGCTGTTGCTTGTTCAATTATGGGTCTATGCTATCTATTAAATGTTGAGCATTTTGAATCAAGTGGCGATTTAACGGATCAAGCAATCAAGATGGGTATACATCTATTACCATGGTGTATTATTGCCTTTGGTGCTTTTATTGTCTATGTTATATACATAGAGGTAAGCGCAAAAAAATCAATTGAAATAATTAAGGTGATAATTAAATCTAATGGTAAGAAGATACATAGCCCTAAGGATAATAAAAAGGAAAGATTAGTAGTAAATATATTAAGAGGGGCTATAGCTTTAGTCGCAGTAGTACTAATAGTAGTGGGTATTTTTAACGGTGGTGCTACAGATGTCTTACAAAAGGCAATTAATATATGTACTGAATGTATAGGGTTAGGATAGGATTATGTGGTCAAAGATTAAGAATTTTTTTATAAAGATTACGCCTAGCAAAAGAAAGATAATTCAGCTTTATGCAGCATTACTATATAATGCTAACATTAAAGGCTTTATCTCAGGCGAAATTTTTACTGGTATGTCAAAGGCTGCATGCTTACCTGGTTTAAACTGCTATTCTTGTCCAGGAGCTGTAGGAGCCTGCCCACTAGGTTCATTACAAAATGCCTTAGCTGCAAGTAAAACTAAATTACCTACATATATTATTGGTATCATTTTACTTTATTCTATTATCCTAGGTAGAACTATTTGTGGCTGGCTATGTCCAGTTGGTTTAGTTCAGGAATGGTTATATAAAATTAGATCTCCTAAGGTTAGAAAAAGTAAGATTACTAGAGTATTATCATATTTTAAGTATGTGCTATTGGTAGCATTAGTTATTATTTTACCTTTAGTATATGGCTTACAAACAAAGGAACTACCACTTCCAGCATTCTGTAAATATGTTTGTCCTGCTGGTACATTTGAGGGTGCGATTTTCTTACTATCAAATCCTAACAATACTGATTTCTTTGGTATGCTAGGAAGCTTGTTTACATGGAAGTTCTTACTACTTGTATTATTTGCCGTAGGAGCTGTATTTATTTACAGATTCTTCTGTAGATTTTTTTGTCCGTTAGGTGCAATTTATGGTTTATTTAACAAGCTATCAATTTTAGGTGTTAAGGTTGATAAGAGTAAGTGTAATAGCTGTGGTGCTTGTATAAATCATTGTAAGATGGATGTTAAAGAGGTTGGCGACCATGAATGTATTCAATGTGGTGAATGCCGTAATGTTTGTCATGCAAATGCCATTAATTGGAAGACAATTGGTAAGATTGTAAAGGATGAAGAGACAATTACAACAAATGAAGAGATTATTGCTGATAAGGTTAATTTAGAAGCACTAAATGAAAACGAAGCAGTAATAGAAGCTAAGAAGGATAAGCGTCTTAGTAAGAAAGCTTGGAACATTATCGTCGGTAGCGTAATGGGTGTATTCCTAGCTACAGTGATTGGTGTTGTTAATTTCTCATATGAGCCTACTGAGGTAAATGATGTGGTTGAAAGTGTTGATATGACAATGCTAGATGACGCATCATATAGTATATTAAATAATGAAAATTCTACATTATTATATTTCTATGATTCATTAACAAGAGATGAATTAATTAATGTAAGAAACTTTGCTTTAGATGGTTTAGATGTAGTTTTAGTTTCTACATATAATAATGAAATCAATAATGTAATAACTGATATAGATAATAGCTCTCATGAGTTTATAGATAAAGAGCTATTAGAGGAATTAAAAAGCTTAAATGTTAGATTTGCGAGTGATTCTAAGAGAGCAAAAACATTAAAGCTATTTATTAAAAAGCCTACATATCCATATTCTGTATTTATGGATTCAACTGATAAGCTTTTAATTTCAAAGGCTGGTATTATTTCTGAAGATGATTATTTCTCAATTGTAGTACCTAGTGCTTCAGGCTTAACTGTTGGTAATGAGGTAGGAGATGTATGTATTAATAAGAATATAAACTTAATTGGTTCTGATGAAACCTTCTCTGTATTAAAGAATAGAGGAAAGATTACTGTGATTAATTTCTGGTATACAAGCTGTACACCTTGCGTTCAGGAGCTTCCTCATTTCGATGAAATTTATAAAGAATACAGTGAGGAAATTACAGTTATAGCTATTCACGAAGCAGGTATTTATAATGAAAACCCAGAGGCTGTAGCTAATTTTATTAATAAACAATTTGGTGACTTTACGATATTATTTGGCTATGATGATTTAGTATCTCCTTATTATACTGAATTAGGTGGTAAGAGTGCATGGCCAACTACTGTCATAGTAGATCAAGATGGTATGGTATCATTTACAGTTCAAGGCTCCTTATCTAGTGCTGAGCTAAGAGCTGAAATTGAAAAGCTATTAGATTAATTTGAATTTGTAGAGGTGTTTTTATGAGTGAAAGCTTTGACAAATTTAAAAATAAAATATTACTAGAGATTATTATTAAGTGTGTCGCTATTGGCATTGCATTTGGTTTATTAACGTTTTCTATTCCTTGGTTAATAATCAAGGTTATGAAGCTTGAATTCAATGTATTATATCTTGTATTAATAGGATTAGGTGTTGCATTACTAGTTGGTGGCGTAGTGTTCTTAATTCTTATGCCAACAAAAAAGAAGATTGCTAAAAGAATCGATAATGCTCTTTTGCTAAATGAAAAGGTTCAAACAATGGTTGAATTTGAAAATGATGAGCATTATATGGCTAAGCTTCAAAGAGAAAGCACTTTAGATATATTATCAAAGATATCTATTAAAAATCTTTCTATGAAGTTCGGAGTATTATTCTTTATGATTATTGGTATAGCCTGTGCTATGACTATTACGGCTGTTGCGATTCCTAAATATGAGGAACCATCAATTGTTGATGATAATGAGGATGATGATCCTGCATACGATTTAGACAACTGGACTATAAGAGCTATCTTAGACATTATTGAGATTGTTGAGGATTCTACAATTAATGAGGCTTTAAAGGGTAAGTATGTTGCTGAGCTAGAGGCTTTAATAGCTGAGCTAGAGACAGTTACTCTAGAAAGTCAAATGAAGGAGTATGTGATCGATGTTATTGATAATGTCAAATTAGAATTAGATAAGAGTAATTCGAACAATGAGGTATTTGCTGTATTATCACAAACAGATACAGCATTAATATTATCATTAGCTATTCAAATTAACCAGCTTAATGCTGCTAATGTAGATAATGCAATTGGTGGCTTGGTTATTTTGATTTCTGGTAGTCAAGAGGCTATTACAGAATTAGATGATAGCTTTGGATATTTATTAAGACAATCTAATTTAAATAGGAATGACAATCTTGTCAAGGCATTATTAGCTTTAACAGATGCTCTTAATGATTGTCGTAATGAAGCTAATATCAATGAGGCAGTGAAGGCAATTGTTGCTGAAAAAAAGGATGCAATAGTTGATGAAATTTCGATTCAAGCCGCTAACAAGGAAATTGCAGATTATATCGTTACAAGCCTGGTTAATATTTTTGGATTACAAAATGATATTGAAAATGATACTGGGGAAGATGAAAATTCAAATTCATCTGGTGACTCTAACGGTGAGGATGAAGATGATAAGAATCAAAATACAAATAATTCTGGTGGTTTAGGAACAGGTGATATTATTTTCGGAAGCAATGACCAATTCTATGATCCAGATGAGGGTACTGTTGAATATGGCGATGTAATTACTAAATATTATGGTATTATCATTGGCCAGCTTGAGGATGGAACAATTCCTGAAGAATTACGTGATTATTTTGCATATTACTATGATTTACTATTTGGTGATTTTAATGAGGAAAATGAGGAGTAGAAAAAATGGAAAAATTAGAACAAGTTAAAAAGTTTAGTCATACAATTGATAAGGTAAAAGAACAAATAAGAAAAGACGTTGTCGGTCAAGACGATGTTGTAAACAATGTTATTATCGCTATTATTGCTGGTGGTAATGTTTTATTAGAGGGTGTACCTGGTGTAGGTAAGACTCGTTTAGTTAGATCTTTAGGTAGAGTATTAAACCTACCGTTTTCAAGAATTCAGTTCACACCAGATTTAATGCCATCTGATGTAACTGGTACTAACATTATTCAAAAGGATGAAAATGGTAGAATGAATACTGTTTTCCAACAAGGTCCTATTTTTGCAAATTTAATTTTAGGTGACGAAATTAACCGTGCTACTCCTAAAACTCAATCAGCGATGCTAGAGGTAATGCAAGAGCACAAGGTTACAGTTTCTAATGTTACATACAAGATGGCTGAGCCATTCTTCGTGCTTGCAACTGAAAATCCAATTGAACAGGATGGTACTTATCCTCTTCCTGAGGCTCAAATGGACCGTTTTATGTTCAAGCTATTAATGGAATTCCCAAGCACTGCTGAGCTTAAGAACATCGTTAATATGACACAAGTAACTATGGATGAAATTGCTGAGGCTGTTGTTGATGGACCAACTATTCTTGAAATGAGAGAATTAGCTAAGGATGTATTAGTATCAGAGGATGTTTTAGATTACACTATGAATTTAGTTGCTAATACACATCCTGAAATCAAGAATGCATCTGATACTGCTAAGAAGTACATTAAGTATGGTGCATCTCCACGTGCTGGCCAAGCTTTAATTACAGCTGCTAAGGTTCGCGCATTAATTAGTGGTAATTACAATGTATCATATGAGGATATCAATGCTTTAGCATATCCAGTTTTGAGACATAGAATTAAAGTTAATTATAGTGCAATCAATGACCGTTTAAATGTAGAAGATATTATAGGATTATTAATCAAGGAAACTAAGCGTTCTTAATTAGTATTATGAGTAAGTTTGCAATTAACGAAGAGTTTTTGCAGCAAATTGAAGCTTTACAGGTAATACTAAAGAATAATCTAGCAGGATTATTTGGTGGTAATCACCAAAGTAGGACATATGGTTCTTCATGTGAATTTGCCGACTATCGTGATTACATTCCAGGTGATGATATTACTAAGATTGACTGGAATGCTTATGCAAGATTTGAAAAGCTTTATTTAAAGCTATTTCTAGATGAAAGACAGGTTCATACAAGAATCTATATAGATGCTAGCCGTTCAATGGATTATGGTAACGGCAAAAAAGCCGAGCAAGCATTAAAGATTGCTGCAGCACTTGCATACCTTTCTGTTTGTGAAATGGATAAGGTATCAATTTACTATATAAAAGAAAACGAAATACATGAGGTCATTGAGGGAATTGTAGGTAAAGAATCCTTCTATAATACAATCGGTAAGCTAAATGATATAGAATTTAGTGGAGATTGCTTTATTAGTGATAGTATTTTACCTACAAAGGTAGGATATGGCGATGGTATGTCCATTATTCTATCAGACTTCTTAACCGACAATAATTATGAAGGTGCAATTGATTATTTAGTAGGTAAAAGAAGAGATCTATTCTGCTTCCAAATCTTATCTAAGGAAGAGCTTAAGCCAACTGTTCGTGGTAAGGTTCATTTCTATGATTCAGAGGACATTAATAGACAATATAGAAAAAACATTAACAGAGATATTGCAGTAGCCTATGGTAAGGCTGTTGATTATACTGTTAATCGCATAAGAAATTACTGTAATTCACGTGGTGCAAATTATTTATTAGTTCAAAGTGAAAAATCAGTAAGCGAGGTATTCCTAAAGAGTTTACCAGAGATGGGGGTGCTTAAATAATGAGTTTTGAATTTCCATTAGGCTTATTAGGATTAATAGGCGTTCCTATCATTATATTAATATATATATTAAAGAATAAGCACACTGAGCAAATTGTTCCATCAACATACCTATGGGAGCTTAGTGAAAGATTCTTAGAAAAGAAAAAGAAGGTTAATTTAGTTAGTGGTATTATCAGCTTAATATTACAAATTATAGCTATAATTTCTATATCACTTGCGATAGCTCATCCTATTTTAACTATTCCAAATGCAGCTAAGGAATATTGCTTTATCCTAGATGCATCTGGCAGTATGAATATGCAATCAAGTGAAAATGTAGCCAGAATAGATTTAGGAAAAAAGGAAATTGAAGCTATCATAGATGATGCATCAGATGGAAGTAAGTTTACTTTAATTCATGCCGGTGCTACTACTAGATTAATATATGAAAAGCTAGATGATAAGGATAAGGCTATTGAACTACTTTCAGGCCTAGAGGCTACAGGCCTTACAGTTAACTACGATAGCACATTAAAATATGTTCAAGATTATTTTAATGTTAATTCATCATTGATTACTTATCTTGTTACTGATAAGGATTATAACGCGACTAATATTGAGATTATTAATGTTTCAAATAATGAGGATAATTACGCTGTAGTAAACACTGAATATAAAATTGAAGATTCTATTTTAACTGTTTATGGTAACGTAATATCTTATGAAAATGATGCATTATTATCTGTAGAAATATATGTTAATGATACTCTTATTAGTAGTCAACAAATTTCATCAGTAAAGCTTGCTTTATCTGAGTATAGTGCTCAATGTGATATTACTGATTTTGATACAATCAAGATTGTAATCACAAATAGTGATGGCTTATCTGATGATAATACAAACATTATATATAATATAAATAATGTATATAATCATAAAACATTAATCGTAAGTGAATATCCTTTTTATTTAAAGTCAGCGATTGATACAGTTGGTAATACTGAGGTTTACGTTGTTTCACCAGCTTATTATAATTCTAACATGACAGGATATAGCTTATATATATTTGATTCATTCACTCCAAATATCTTGCCAAATGATGGTACTATTTGGTTATTTGGCCTAGAAAACAGCCTAGATGGTACAGGCTTTAGTATTCAAGATGTCATTGAGGATGAAGAAAATGGATTAGAGATTTCTTATGCTAAAAATTCTACAGCTATTTATAAAGAGCTAACTAAGGGCTTAGCAAAGGAAACAATTTACATATCAAAATATGTAAAGTATGGCTTATATCGTAACTTCACTACAATTGCTACATGTGATGGCAATCCAGTTATTTTTGCTGGCTCAACAGATAGTGGCTGTAGAGAGGTGGTATTTGCATTTGATTTACATGATTCAAGTCTTCCATTATTGATGGATTATTTGATATTAACTAATAATTTCTTAAATTATTCATTTCCTGTTGTAATAGAGGAAACATCATACATATGTGGTGATACTATTGCATTAAACGTTACATCTGATTGTGATAGCATCCGTGTAGAGAGTCCAAAGGGAAATGTTTCTTACCTAGATGTAAGTTCTGAAATTACTTACTTAGAAACATCTGAGGTAGGAACGTACACTCTTACTATGATGTGTGGTGATGAAATTAAGGTGTTTAAGATTTATGTAGGTATGCCTGAGGATGAAAGTGCTCCAGCTCTAATGTCAACAGAAATTTCATTAGCTGGTGTTCAGGAAAATGATTATTCTGATGGTATATATGATAAATTAATTATTTTATTTATTTTACTTGCAGTCGTTTATGTGGCGGATTGGATGGTGTATTGTTATGAGCAGTATCAACTTCGATAATCCCTTCCTATTATTAATAGGCATTCCTTTATTACTAGCAGCAATCATTCCATATATTGTAGCTGTAAATAAGGAAAATAGAACGACTAATAATTTTATATCTTTTATTATTCATTTAGTAATTAGTGTGCTTGTCACATTGACAATGGCAAAAACTACATTTGAAATGGTAATAACAGAAACAAACGTATATGTTTTAGCTGATGTATCATATTCATCTAATGATAATCTTGAGCTAATTGACGATTATATTGATGATTTAAGCCAAAACTGTCCAAGAAACTCAAAGCTAGGAATTGTTTGCTTTGGTAAGGATTATGAGCTATTAGTTAGACCTGGCGAGGAACTAGTTAGTGTAACAAAATCAACTGTTGATAATAGTGCGACTAATATTGCACAAGCGCTAGAGTATACTGCAACATTATTTGATGATGATGTAATTAAGAGAATAGTTATTATTTCTGATGGTAAGGAAACGAGAAAATCAAACATTGTAAGTATTGTTTCTGAGCTTGCTGCAGAAGATGTGTATATTGATGCTATCTATTTAGATAACAATTTAAGTCCAGATGCAAAGGAAATACAAATTAATCAAATTGATTATGTCCAATCTACATATTTAAACAATGAAGAAAAGGTATATGGTATAGTTCAATCTAGTATTCCTTCAAGAGTCTATATCAAGCTTTATAGTGGAATAGAGCTAATTAAGGAAAAGGCTATATCATTAACTAAAGGCTTTAATTCATTCTCATTTGATTTAGATACATCTTCATCTGGTGATTTTAAATATCGCATTGTTGTTGAAGCAGAGGATGATACATCTAATTTTAATAATTCTTATCTATTTAATCAAAGAGTATCAGAAAAGAATAAGATGCTATTTATTTCAAATAATGAAGCTGATCGTGCAGTTGCAGAGGAGCTGTATGGTTCAATTGCTGATGTTACATATTACATCAATGATAGCAATGTACCTTATACAATTGAGGAGCTTTGTGTGTATGACGAATTTGTATTATCAAATATAGATGTAAGACAATTATATAATTATACACAATTTGTAAGTAGTATTAATACATTGGTTTCAGAATTTGGCAAGAGCTTAATGACATTTGGTAATACATATATTCAAAATAACGAAGAGGATGAAACATTGGTTTCATTAAGTGATATGCTACCAACA
>JAZNYN010000043.1:0-12714 GCA_045594405.1 Anaeroplasma sp. | reverse complement strand
CTTTTCCATTTTTTACCTCCTAATCATGATAGCTGCAGTGTTTACAAATATCTAGCACGAGCTTATTATCATTAAAGCCCTTAATAATGCTCATTACTTTTTTTGAGCTTAATATATCCTCTAATTCTTCATTGTAGATGTTACCTAGCTTTGAATCACATAAGCTATCTAAGCAACAAACACCAACATCACCATTTGCTAAAATACTAATATGAGTTTTCAATCCCAAGCATCTTCCCGTATCACCATAATATGGATTGGCAAGGCTTGGCCATTCAAATTCTCGCTCATAGGTAAGAATAACTCTAGGCTTTAGCCTTACATTTTCCTTGCCATTTAGCTTAACATTATAAATTTGTTCTAAATAATGCTCAATAATCTTAGTTTTTTCATCATTAGAATCATATGCCCATAATCTAAGGTTAAAGCTAACCTCTTCACTTACCTTATGTACCTTATCAATAAATGATGCAATAGAATTTAGGTAATTAATAAGCTCATCATTATCTAGACTTAATGCACTATTTAGGCTTATGTTCATTTTTGAAAAGCCTGAATTAATCAACCCAGCCTCAAGCTTGTTAATCAATCTACCATTTGTAGTTATTTGAACCTTAAAATATTTTTTTGCATATTCTATCATATCCAAAATATTAGGATGTATAAGGGGCTCTCCTAATACATGCAAATATAGCTCAGAGGCATGACCTTTAATTTTATCAACTATTAACTTAAAATCATCTAGGCTCATCATTGTTTTATTTTTCCTAGGGCTTGTACAAAAGCTACAGGATAAATTACAATAATCGCTAACCTCTAAATATATTCTTTTTAGCATATATTTCTCCTTCTAATATTTTACTACAATTGTACCACAACTTATTAAAAATAAAAACCTTCAGTTTAACACTGAAGGTAATATTTATTAGTCTTGATCTAATGCACCTAAGCCTGTCTTAACATTGCGCTTAGCATTTTTATTTTCCTTGAATAAGAAAATTACAACAAATGCTAATACAGCCATAATTGTTGAATATAAGAATAGGTGTCTTAAAGTAATTGAATCAACGAAGGCAATAATTGCACCCATAAGAATTGGTGTTAATGATTGAGCTATCATTGATGATGTATAGTAATAACCAGTATATTTACCAATATTTCCACTACTACTCATTTCAACCATCATTGGATAAGAGTTAACATTAATTAGTGCCCAACCAATACCTAAAATTACAAAGTATAAATAAATTAGTGCTCCTGGCTTTCCACCAACACCTAATAGGTAAATTAATAAGCAGCCTAAAACTAGCATACCAACACCTACTAATACACAAGGCTTACGTCCAAACTTAACAGCAAAATAACCAGCAACAGCAAATGTAATAACTGAAGAAACTGTTAAAATGATAGTACCAGTAGAAGCAATTGATGAGCCCTTATAGAAAGTATAGTAAGTAGCACCTGCATCAAATGCTGCATCAGAAGCAACCTCAACATAAGCATCATCAACTAAAACATAGTACACCTTGTTTTCAGCAAATTCAGTAATACCCTCTGCAACTTGATATTGACTGTAATATTCATCACAATAAGTAGAATTAAATGTTTCAAATGCATTAAAGCACATAAACCATAAGCATACAGCAATAAGTAAAATCCACATATTCTTCTTATCACCCTTAGAAAGTGGCTTATTATCCTCAACTCTTTCTTCAGTAGTTGATAATTCCTCACCTAATGCTAATTCATCCTGAACCTCTTCTAAAATCTTAGGTTCATTAATCTTAGAAATTAATACAACAATTGCAATAATTAAGCAGATAACAACAACAATTACAGGAATGAATACAGGTAAGAATCCCTTTTCACCTTGTGAGAAGGCAAAGAATGGAACCATGTTAACAACTGAAATTAAGATTGGTCCAAAATAACCAACTAGGTTAATTAAACCATTAGCTGTAGATCTTAATGGCTTTGGTGTAACATCTGGCATTAACGCAACAGCTGGAGAACGATAAACGTTCATAATAATTAACACTAATAGCATCATAATAATTAAACCAACTAGGCTATTCCAAATGTAGCATAATGCCATAAATGGGAATACTAATATAGTAGCTGCCATACCAATAATAATATATGGCATTCTCTTACCATACTTAGTTTTAGTTTTATCAGATAGCTTACCAAAGATAGGAAGCATAAATAAAGCTAATACATTATCTAAAGCCATAATTGCACCAACTATAAATTCTGAATAGCTTAGTGCGCCCTTATTCTCTAAAATAGGCTTAAGTAAGTATTTTAAGAATAATGGACAATAGAAATTATAAGCTTGCCAAACCATTAAAATTGAAAAGAATGCAAAGCCTATAATTAAAGTTCTTTTATAATTTAATTTTAAATTATTCATATTTTAAACCTCGTATAATAAAATCTATTTATATAATACCATAAATCGACAAATTTTGCCAACCTTAAATAATAATACCCATTAGATGGTCTATTTCATGCTGGATAATTTGAGCAGTAAAGCCTGAATACGTTTGAATTCTTTTTTGAAATGCTTCATTAAAATATTCAACCTTTATCTTCTTATATCTTTTAGTTTTCCTAACCCCGGATAAAGAAAGACAGCCCTCTTCTACATCATATTCTTCAGAAGCTTTTATTATTTTTGGATTAATCATAATAACATAATTTTTCTTTTCATCCTCAAAAATAATAATATTCTTTAAATACCCTATCATATTTGCAGCCATACCAACACAGCCAGCTCTATTAAATTTTAATGTGTCTTTTAGATCGTTTGCGATATACAAATCAGACAAGCCTGCATCTGTACTTGGCTGACTTAAAAAGCTAACATCCTTAACTATATTCTTAATCATTTTTTTGAAGCGTTGAAGAATATCTCTTCAGTTGCGAAATGATATTTTGTTAGTGTGCTTTCATCTAATAATGGGTATACAAAATATGTTTCATCATTATATACGATATCTAATGCATCACCACGTTCCTTGTAATCATATTCGATATGCATTGAACGAGTTGCTAAAGGATGCTTATCAAATGTGAATGATGTCCCATCCGTTAATTGACCATTAAAATGATAACCATTAACATCATGAATCATTTCAACCTCACCATACACCTTAAAACCAACCCTTTGGTTAATTAGCTTTTCAACTCTAACCTTCTCCTTAACGCAATAAGAATTAGCTTCAACTTCCTTCCTTACCTCAGCTCTTTCCCAATTATACCAATCAGGGACATGAGTAAATTTATTTTCACCAGTTAAGCATTGAAGCTCACCAAGCTCTGTCATTTCCCATTTGCTATTACATTTATCACACCATAGCATTGTTTTTTCTGAATGCATATGATGTTCATCACCACATACAGGACACTTGTATAAAACCTTATGAATATTGTGAGCACGATATTTAGAAGTGATTCTAATGTTATTATCCTTTTGCCATTTGTATTCATCATAGACAAAGGCTTTTTCAATTCTTTGTTGAATTTCCTCTGCTGTTAATGTTTGTGTTTCTTCCTTTGTACATACCTGGATAAAATCAGCCTCCATTGGACATTTACGATATGGATGCTTATTCCATTGTGGAGAACGTAGGAAATTTCCTCTTTGGTTAAACACTATTACAGGTACACCACACATTTTCGCAAGCTTACCACAGCCTGTACCAATATCCTCATTTACACCAGCTAAAGAAAATCTAGCCTCTGGGTAAATTGCCATAGAAATATTATTTAGTGTAGCTCTTACAATTTTCTTAATTAATGCAGCATCATTTGTAAATTTTCTTTTTGGAATTACACAAGCCTTATCAAATAAGAATTCTCTAATTCCAATAAACTCTTCTACTGATGCAACCCAGCATGCTCTATCCTGCTTCATAGCTAAGGCTAGGTTTGGAAAATCAATAAACGATGCATGATTTGCAAAAATTAAATATGGCGTCTTTAAGCCTTCACAATTAATCTTATTTATCTTAGTTTTAGTCCCTAATTTTCCTGACATAAAATGAGACATTAATTTAATAACACAATGAAACCAAAACCAATTTGGAAGCTTTGGTTCAATGTTCATATTATACTTTGCGTTTTTCTTCATACTACAACCTCTTAATTAAAATTTACAATTAAACGAATTATGTCACAATTAATATATCACAATATTCGACAATTATCAATTTATAAAATAATCTAAATAAAAATACAAGAGCAAACATACTCTTGTATCTAACGATTACCATTTATTGTAAACTTTTTCAGCAAAGCCAAGCTCTTCTGTAATAACAATCTTAGTTCCATCATCTAAAACTAATATTCCACTAAATAAACCAAAAACCTGATGAGGAAGCATTTGTACAACCTTTAAATCAATTCCTGTATGTCTATCGTATATAGGTGTAAAATATAAATCAACTCGGTCATCATTTGATGTAAAGTGCCAATTATCCATGTAGCGTGGAGCTCCCTCTAAATCACCTGGAATATTAAAATCAACTCGATCTACCTTATGGGCCTTACCATTATAAAAAATCATATTTTCAGTTGCAGCACTTGTATCACCGAAGCCATAACCAAAATTAAAGCCAATCTTATTTCCATCCTTCATAGTAGATAATGATGCCCAATACCAAGTATTAGAACGTGTCCATACACCTCTACCCCAATCTAGCACTCCCATGCTGCCATTTGCTTTATTTAATGGATAAAGCTTATTACCAATCTTATAATAACCATTAGCCTCTAAGCAGTTAATTTTTTGATTGTAATAAAAATGCTTATCCTTTTCAAATGGTGTTGCAATATACATAGTTTCTTCTGGCTCATTAGTTAATGTTATATCAAAAACCAAGTCTTCGTCCTTATGAAAATGTCTTCTTACTCCCCATAAGCGACGAACCTTACCATCATTATCAAAATGAATTTCAGTCTTTTTTGTCTTTACATAGCTATTTCCAATCTTACTTGTAGAAGGAAGATAAAAATTACCCATTGGTAGTAATACTAAATCAGGTCCATCTATTTCTTTTCTTTCAACAAAATCTAAATGTGTAAATCCTAAAGAACCAGCATAACCAATATCACCTACTATTAAGCATAGTCCATATTTTTTATTACCAATAAAATAATAGTCCCATTCCTTAATCTTAAGCCTAGATACCTTAATATCCTTACGATTGTATTCAAATACTTCTTTTTTACTATAACCAGGCTCATTTAAATTTCCATGCTCATTAAGTAACCTTTGAGCCTTTGTAATCTCGTGATTCATAACTAAAACCTCATCTCTAAAACGAATACACTTTTTGTCAATTATGTATTATATCACTATCCTTCTAAAAACAAAAGAGAAAAATATAAAAGTCCACTTTTGTGGACTAAAATACATTTGACGATACTAGATCAATCATTAATATTAACGCAAACATCAACCATACTAAATACGGAATTAATAGATATGATATTCTTTTGTTTACGATAAAGCTCTTATAGAATAAATATCCAACTAATCCGATTAGGATGATAACATCTACTAATGCTAACACTAGATTCTTTGCTAAAAATAGAATTGGAGAAAATAATAGGTTTACAATAAGTGAGCTATAATATAAATAAATTGTTAAATTATCCTCCTCATTATCTCTTTCATAAAAATATGCCCACGTACCCATTAAAATATAAAGTATTGACCAAACAACTGGAAACACCCAATTTGGAATAATGATATGTCTTTCTAAGCTCTCAATATACTCATTATCCTGTGATACTAAACCTACAATAGTCCCTAAAACTAGCGGAATTAAAATACTTATTACTAGCTTAATTATTTCTTTTCTTTTCATATATATAGTTTATGACTATAGTTTTAAATTTATACCAAAACATAATTGTTGAAGATATATTTCCAAAATGTTAAAATATACATAAATGAGTTAATGATTTGTAGGTGTTTAAAATGAAAAATAAAACTCAATATATTATTTCCTTAGATCAGGGTACTACATCATCAAGAGCTGTAATTTTTGATGATAAATCAAATATCAAAGAGGTTGTCCAAAAGGAGTTTAAACAAATTTATCCACAGCCTGGATGGGTTGAGCATGACCCTATGGACATTTATGCATCACAATATTCTGTATTGATTGAGGCTATTGCGAAAAGTGGAATTAGAGCTAGTGATATTGCAGCATTAGGTATTACTAATCAACGTGAAACAACTATTGTTTGGGATAAAAATACTGGAAAACCGGTTTATAACGCAATTGTATGGCAATGCCGAAGAACTGCTGATATAGTAGAGAAAACTAAGGCTGACGGCTATGAGGAATACATTAAGAATAATACTGGCTTAGTTATAGATGCATACTTCTCAGCAACTAAGATTAAATGGATTTTAGACAATGTAGAGGGTGCAAGAGATAGAGCTATTAATGGTGAGCTATTATTTGGTACTGTTGATACATGGCTAATTTGGAAGCTTACAGATGGAAAGGTTTTTGCAACAGACTATACAAATGCATCACGAACAATGCTATATAATATTAAATACCTTTGCTGGGATAAGAAGCTATGTGATTATTTTGGAATTCCTATGTCAATGCTACCTGAGGTAAAAAACTCTTCAGATGATTTTGGTACAGTATCATTATTTGGTAAGCAAATTCCTATTTCTGGTGTTGCAGGAGATCAACAGGCTGCGTTATTTGGTCAAGCTTGCTTTAATAAGGGTGAGGCTAAAAATACATATGGAACAGGCTGCTTCCTACTAATGAATGTTGGAGAGGAATTTGTTTTATCTAAAAATGGATTAGTTACTACTATTGCAGCAACTGCAGATAGAAAGGTTCAATACGCACTAGAGGGCTCAGTATTCGTTGCTGGCGCACTTATTCAATGGTTAAGAGATGAAATGAGATTTGTCATAGATGCAACAGACTCTGAATATTTTGCCAATAAGGTTAAGGATAATAACGGTGTTTATGTTGTACCAGCATTTACAGGATTAGGTGCTCCTTACTGGGATATGTATGCAAGAGGTACAATTTTTGGTCTAACTAGAGGAGCAACACGTAACCATATTATTAGAGCTTCCTTAGAATCAATTGCTTATCAGGTAATGGATGTTATTGAGGCAATGAAGCAGGATACAGGCTTAGAGATAACTTCTCTTAAGGTTGATGGTGGTGCTTCTAACAATAACTTTTTAATGCAATTCCAGGCTGATATAATTAATGCAAATGTTCAAAGAGCTAAGATCATGGAAACAACTTCCTTAGGTGCTGCTTACCTAGCAGGCTTATATGTTGGTGTATGGGAATCTATAAATGAAATTCATAATTTATGGGATAAATCTATTGAATACACTCCAGCTATGAGCGATGAGGAAAAGCAAAAATATATAAAGAACTGGCATAAGGCAGTTAGAATGTGCCAAGGCTGGTATAAGGATTAAAAAGAAATCGGAACGATAAGCGTTCCGATTTTATTCTTCTATATTATTCTTTTTTTTCCAAGGTAGATTATTATACCAGCGTTCCTCTTTAGGTAATGCTATAAGCTCTACAATCGCTGATATACCAAAAATAATAAATGCAAATACAAGTATTGTATAGAAATTTATAAATGGTAGCTCTGAAAATGGCCCCTCTAGCATAAACATAGAATTTTGATATGGTACCTCAGTAAGCTTCACAATAATCATATGAATACAACCGAAAATAATCCATATGATCATACCAATTGCTGAGGATTTAAGCATCGAAAATACTCTTATCCTTTCTAACTTAAAGCCAATTATACAATATAGACCAAAATTCATAACAGTATGTGATAATAAACCAACTAATATATCAAAATTACCAAAATCTGGATTTTCAATAAAAAATTGGCATTTATAATAACACCTAAGGCACCGCCAACAACACCAATAATCATTAAAACCTGTCCTATGATGCTATGAAGCTTACTATCTCTTTTACCAAATGCATAATACACAAGTATCCACATAAATAAATTACATTGCCATACTATAAACAAATGATTTGTATAAATTGTCGCTGTACCTGTCGTAAACATTTGATAATATAAATTAGAATAATGAATTGCCACCATCAATATTGCTGCAATCTTAATGATTCTATATTTGATGTCTATATTTTCTATTTTCTTATTGAAAAAATAAACTAGTACAATTGAAAGAGCAAATGTACTAATAAAATAAATTATTAAGTAAATATGGTGATATATACTTCTCTCCTTTATAATACGTATATCAATAATACTACTAAAAGCTGTAGTATTCAATTGACAATTTGTTACATTATTTATCTGATATTATTTTCTATTCTTAAATTCTTAAAATAGTATTCTTTATCCCTTTGCCCTACCTCACGTAGTATCTTGCATGGATTTCCTACCGCAACCACGTTAGATGGTATATCCTTAGTTACTACTGAACCAGCGCCAATAACAACATTATCACCAATTGTAACACCAGGTAAAATAATGGCTCCTGCACCTATCCAGCAATTCTTACCAATTCGAACTGATGAATTATATTGAAGCCCTTGCTGTCTTAATTCAGGATTAATAGGGTGACCAGCTGTTGCAACTACAACATTAGGACCAAACATTGTATAGTCCCCAACATAAATATGTGTATCATCCACCAATGTTAAATTAAAATTGGCATATATCCAATTTCCAAAGTGAACATGTCTACCACCAAAATTTGTATGAAGTGGTGGCTCTATATAACAATTATCACCAATTTCTGCAAACATTTCCTTCAGCATCTTTTTTCTTTTATCAAGCTCTGTTGGTCTTGTTTGATTAAATTCAAATAATCTATCTAAGCATTCGATTTGTATTTTTTGTATATCCTCATCTCCGGGATTATATAATTTATTATTATGTAGTCTATCATCCATAATAGCACCTCCAAATACAACCATATTATATCATATTAAACGCAAAAAGAAGCCATTATCTGGCTTCTTTATAATTATATTTAATTATACTGTGGATTACTTATCATTGCTGATATATTTCTTATAGCCCTTACCGTATTTAACGCATTTACTTACTCGAGATAAAGTTGCAGAGGATATATTTGTTTTAGCTATAACCTCTTCATATGTATCACCAGCAAGTAAAAGCTTAGCGGCTTTTATTCTTTGGCTCATTTGTTCAATTTCCTTATACGTACATAAATCTTCTAAAAGCTCATCGACCTCTTCTGGTGTCTCTAAGCTAGCTATAATTTTATATAATTCAACAATGCCTTCATTCTTATCCATAAGTACAACTCCATAAATCATTATCCTTGCATGTTTATTATATCACAATTTATGAATTAAATATAATCTTTTAAAAAGTTTTTTGTTTCTTCGCTTTTTGGATTAGTAAATATTTGTTCAGTATATCCATACTCACAAACATTTCCATCATTTATATAAAGCACTCTATCTGATACCTTTTTTGCAAATTGAATATCATGTGTGACAATTATCATTGTCATTTTTAATGTGTTTTTTAAATCCTTAATAATCTTTAAAACACCCTCTGTTAGCTGAGGATCTAGTGCGCTTGTTGGCTCATCAAAGCATAAAATATCAGGCTTTAATGCCATAGCTCTAGCGATTGCAACTCTTTGCTTTTCTCCACCAGATAGCTGATATGGGTAGCTATATGCTTTGCCATCTAAATCTACTTTTTTAAGGATAGACGCTACCTCATCATCAATTGATTGGGAAAGTAGTGAAGTAAGCTTTTTCTTTTTTCGCATTTTTTCTTTTAACTCAAGGGGCATCTTGACATTTTCAAATGCAGTATATTGTGGGAATAAATTAAATGATTGAAAAACTAAACCTGTATTTATCTTATCTACAGTGATCTCTTCGTTTTTCATTACAATCGTTCCACTATCCTTTTGTTCAAGATTAGTAAGGCAACGTAATAACGTTGTTTTTCCTGCACCAGAAGAACCAATAATAGACATAATTTCACCTTCCTCTAAATCAAAGGAAATACTATTAAGAACATCCTCATTATTAAATTTTTTAGATAATTCCTTAACCTCAAAAAATGCCATATTATTACTCCCTTATGTACGCTAATTTCTTTTCGAGCCAACCGAATAACAATGTTAATGCACCATTAAATGCTAAATAGAATACTGATGCATATAGAAATGGTGTTAATACAACATATGTATTAACTGCATGCTTAGATGCACTTAATAAATCAACAACACCTAACACCTGTGCTAGAGCTGTATCCTTAACTAATGTAATTACTTCATTACTAATTGGTGCTGATACTCTTTTTACCACCTGCATAAATATAACCTTAGTAAATACTTGAAGCTTTGTCATACCCAAAGCCTTTCCAGCTTCATATTGACCCTGTGGTATGCTTTCAATAGCTCCTCTAAATATCTCTGAAAAGTAGCAGGCATAATTGATAATGAAGGCTACAGCAACAAATATAAACATTAAATTATTAATAGATACACCCAATACCTTGGCTAAATCCTTGTTCATAATATTCATCATACTTGGTATAAAGCTTATGAATAATATTTGAAGCATTAATGGTGTACCTCTTATAACCCAAACTATACCCTTAAATAAATACTTTAAGGGTTTAATTTTGGCCATTGTACAAAATGTTATTAATAAACCTAGTGGTAAAGAGACAATTAATGTAACGAAGAATAGGGCTAGAGTTACTAAAAACCCTTCCCCTAGCTCTTGTAATATTAATTGCTCCATAAGACTACTCTGCCTTTGCCTTTACTACTACTGATTCACCAGCTGAGCCTGTTTCAACACCTATGATTGCATCTGCCATAGAATCTAAAGTTGTATAAGTTGCCTTATCAGCCACCTTAATTACTGCAACCTGCTTATTATATAAATAAGGAATAGAAATACACATTGCAGCACTTCTTTCTTCTGTAATAGTCATACCATTCCAGATTAAATCAATTGTACCGTTTGCAAGTAATGCTTCCTTTGCAGACCAGTTTATTTCCTTAAACTCAACCTCAATTTCTGCATCGTATTGATCATTAATATATGCAACTACCTCTTTTGCTAAATCTATATCAAAGCCAGTAAATGTTTCACCTTCAAAATATGCGATTGGTGCAAATACTGTATACCCAATAACAAGCTTCTTTGCAGTTTTAATCTTATCGAAGCTGTCATCAGTTGCATTAGCTAAAGGATTTGTAGTTTGAGAAGAAATTGCAAGTGATGCCTCTAAACCATATTTATCTGCAACCTCTTGATACTTTGTAGATTTTAAAGCAATTAACGCTTCGTTAATCTTAGAAACTAAAGCCTTATCCTCCTTACGACCTGCAATACCATATTCCTCAGATGCTAATACTAAATTTTTAACTATTGCAATCTTCCCCTTAAGGTCACCAGTTGTTTCGTAATATCCAGCCATCACGCTATCAATAACCGCAACATCAACTGTTCCTTTTTCTAACTGTGTTAAAGCGTCTAATTGTGATTCAAGCTTTAGCACCTCTTTACCAAAGTTTAAATCTTCACTTTGGCAGCTTGTTAATGTTAAGCCAAATACTCCTAATAAAAATAAAAATGATACTCTTAAAAATTTCATAATCTTTGTCCCCCAAAATTTATATTTACTTTAGCACGCTAAATTACTAAAGTTTAGCTGTATTATAGCACTGCACTTTAGTCTTGTAAAGTGTTTTTTTAATATTTTTTTAATAAAAATAAAATCCTCTAATAAATTAGAGGATAAATTTTATAATTTACTTAATATATACAAATCAACCATAATATTATAATACCTTTAGATGTATTTTTAGAAAAATAAAAAAGGACTAGCTATTGAACTAGTCCATCAAATTCATTACTTTGCTTCCTTTAATTCAGGATTCTTATGCTTTCTTTCATATAAATAGAATGGTAATGTTACAACTGAGCAATATGCGTTTAAGATTGCAATTGCTGGTATTAGGTATAAGAATCTAACTGGAATCCACTTATAGAATACTTCTAAAATTGAAATGCCTGCAGGCTCCCAAGTAAAGAAATAATTAGCAGCCGGATTAACTGATGTGTCGATAAAGCATGTGTTGAATAATAAATTAATTAGGAATGCAACTATTGCAAAACTAAATAAAATAATATTCAAAAATGGTAATACCTTAAAGCTTGGCTTAAATAATTTTAAAGTGACAAGTAAAATACCATTAATAATTATATGATAATGTGTAAAATAGTATCCATAAATCGGAAATTTTGCAATGCAAATTCCTTGGAATTCTGGTTCTGGAAATAATGTAGTCATTAAAGCACCAACAACTGCTAAATAAAAACCATATGATAAAAGCTTATCCTTCTTTAATAAAACAGCAATTGGAACTAAGAAAATGCTTATATTACATAATTGAAATGGAAGCTCACTTAAGATTGTAAATGTAAATCCATTTTCAGATAAATAATCTACACCAGATGCTAAAACTATTTTATATATAATAAATAATATGGCATTGAAACCGCAGCAAATTAGAACAACTAATCTTCTTGTCTTCTCACTTTTATCTCTAAACAAAGCTGTAAGAAGAACAATTATTGCCACAGAACATAAAACACATAATAGATGTGTTAAATTAAATGGTTCGTACTTCATAAA
>JAZNYN010000042.1:0-12244 GCA_045594405.1 Anaeroplasma sp. | reverse complement strand
GTCTCTTAATTGTAATATAAAGGAGTTGAGAATATGAAAAGGCGTATAACAATTATTTCTGTTTCAGTTGTATTAGTTACATTAGCTGTTCTATTATTAACAGGTGTTTTTGATACACATTATGAGCTATATTCAATTTCTGAAGCAGAGGCAATAGAAGCCTACAATTTACTAAATAATAGTCTTGATGATACAAAAGCTCGTAATACTTACTACGATTATATTAGCAAGGCTAACGTTAAGTATGGAAATAAAAACTATAAAGCCGTTATGATTGATGGTGTTAATGGTGATGAATATTTATATGATGGAGATGCTGTTTCAACATTATCATATACAGATACTGTTTCATATGAAATTGAAGTTGAAAGTACAGGTTATTATGAGCTTGCTTTAGATTGCTATATTTTAGATAACCCACTAACAAACTATAATTTATCTGTTATGATCAATGACCAATTCTTGTTTGATGAAGCAGAACTTATTGACGTTCCTATTAATTGGAAGGATTCTACTAAGGAATTCCCACTTGATAGCTATGGTGATGAGGCTCAACCACAATCAATTAGAATTGATGAATGGTTTAAATTAGATTTATATGATAATAAGTATTCAACAGATACACCGTTATTATTTAAGCTAGAAGAAGGAATAAACGTTATTGAAATAAAGCTTCTAACTGGTAATGGTCGTCTAGTTACAGGTGATTTATATGCTAATCAACCTAGAAAGGTTGAATCATATTCGTCTTATATTGCATCATATTCTAATAAATCAATTGATAATAATTCTGTTTATACTAACGCTATTGATTATGTACAAAAGAACTCTTCATATATAAGAATGAGCTCTTTAAATAAGTCTTTTGCAGAGCCATATGTAGCCACTCAAAAGAAACTTAATATTATTGATGGTGGCAGCTGGAATAAGGCTGGTCAAGATATTACATATGAGGTAAAGGTAGAACAAACAGGCTTATATAGCTTAGATTTATATTATAGAAACAACAAGGATGAATATAGTGTATTTAGAACAATTTTGATAGATGGAAGTGTCCCATTTGCTGAATGCTTAAGCTATGAATTTAAGTGTACAGGTACTTCATATGAGGTTCATACTTTAAGTAATGAAGAAGGAGCTTTCTTATTCTATTTAGACGAAGGTACTCATGAAATCACATTTAAAAATGAAGTGGCGCCACTTTATGGTTCTCTTACTAAATTACAACTTGTTATTGATCATATTAATCAATTATCTTTAGAAGTATTAAAGATAACTGGTTCAGATATTGATGAAGATAGAACATGGGATATCACAAAATATATTCCAGAAACTGAAAGCTATTTATTAGCATATGATACAATGCTTAAAAAAATTGTAAATGAATTAAGTATTTATTCTGATAATGGTACTGATTCAGCTACTATTGCTTATGTTCAACGTAGTATTAAACTATTAAGGGATATAATAGAAGATCCAGAGGAGCTTCCTTTATATTTAGACACTTTATATAGTGGTACAAGTTCGATTAATCAATTATTAGGTGATGTCATTAATAACCTTAATAGACAACCACTTTATCTAGAAGGATTCTATTTAAATAGTGGTAAAGCAAAGAGTGATGCTAAGGGTAATAACATATTTAAAAACTTTGGTAACGGAGTAGTATCATTATGGCAAACATTCTTCTCAGAAAAGTATGATCCTCAAACTGATGAGGATAATACATTGGTTGTATGGGTTAATAGACCTATTACATATATTGATACAATGCAAAGATTAATTGATTCTCAATATAATCCAAATCATGATATTAAGGTTAAATTATCTGCAATGCCAGATCAATCAAAACTAACATTATCAGTTGCTGCTGATAATTCACCAGATGTTGTATTAGGCTTATCATCATATATTCCATATGATTTGGCTATTCGTGGTGGTGTTTATGATTTAACACAATTTGAAGATTTCTATGAAGTTGCAAATAGATTCCCATCTGGATCATTATTATCATTTGTTGTATCAGATCAAACAGGAGACAGAATTTATGCAATACCTGAAACTTTAGATTTTAACGTTGTAGTATATCGTGATGATATTTTTAATGCACTTGAGGTTAATGAAAATATTAATTCTTGGGATGATTTAGTTGCAATTTTACCAACATTACAAAGATATGGTATGAACTTTTATATGCCTATTGCAGCTGATAACTCAACAAAGTGGTTCTATCAAACATCATCATTACTATTACAAGCTGGTGGAGAATTTTATTCTGAGGATGGTTTATCAGTTGCGATAAATACACCTGAGGCTATCGCTGGTTTAGAATTGTTAACAACTTTATTTACAGAAAAGTCACTTCCAACTAATGTACCAAGCTTCTATTCACAATTTAGAAATGGTACTTTACCAATTGGTGTTGCTAACTTCTCAACATATCTACAACTTAAGAATGCTGCTCCTGAAATTGCAGGTAAATGGAATATTATTGCTCCCTTAGGTACAGAAAGAGTAGATGCTTTCGGTAATCAATATATTGACAGAACATATATTACTTCTGGTACATCTGCAGCAATAATGAGTTCATCTAACTATAAGGATGATTCATGGGAGTTCTTAAAGTGGTGGACATCAACAAATGTTCAATCAGAATTTGGATATAATTTACAAAGTACTTATGGTCCTGAATATTTGTGGTTAAGTAGTAATATTGATGCTATTTTAAATTCACAATTTGAACAAGCAGATAAGGAAGTTATTTTAGAATCATTAGAATGGATTGTAGACGTTGTTCGTAATCCAGGTCAATATATGGTTGAACGTGGATTATCTAATATTTGGACATCTACAGTATTAAGTGGTGAACCACTTCGAGTAGTTATTCAAAATCAAGTAATACTAATGAATCGTGAAATAACAAAGAAAATGAAGGAATTTGGTTATATAGATAGTAAGGGTGATGTTGCCGTTATTTTCTATACTAGAGACCTTTCTTGGATAAATAAAAAACTAGGAAAGGAGGATGGAAATAATGAATAAGTTCTTTACTAATATTAAAAAGGCTACAGTATTTGATAAGTTAAAAAACAGAAGTTTTAAGGATGCATTATCAACATTATTGTTGTTATTGCCATATGCAATTTTATTCAGTATTTTTATTGCAATTCCTGTTGCTGTTGCAATTTTCCTATCCTTCACAAACTTTAATGCAGTTGAAAGCCCTGGTTTTGTAGGCTTACAAAACTATATTGTATTATTTACACAGGATGAGGTTTTCTTAAAGTATGTATTGCCTAATACTTTAAAGTATGCTTTAATTGTAGGTCCAGGTGGATATGTGCTAAGCTTCTTGGTTGCTTGGATGCTAGCACAAATTCAATCAGTTCCAAGAACGATATTATCATTAATTATGTATATGCCTTCTATGCTAGGTGGTGTATTCATTTCAGTTATTTGGAAGACAATCTTCTCAGGTAACGAAGCAGGTTTAATAAATAGTTACCTTTTAGACTGGGGCTTAATTGAACAACCTATTCAATTTTTAACAGATCCTGCATATTTATTGGACATTGTTATAATGGTTGCATTATGGAGTAGTATGGGTGTTGGTTTCTTATCTATGATTGCTGGTGTATTAAATGTTGATCCTTCATTATATGAAGCAGCATACGTTGATGGCATGAAAAATAGATTCCAAGAAATCCGTTATATTACAATCCCACAAATGAAGCCACAAATGCTGTTCGGTGCAGTTATGGCTATTGTTAATGCATTTAACACTGGTTATATATCGACTGCATTATCAGGTGTAAATCCTACACCAGAATATGCTGCACAACTAATTACTAATCATATTGATGATTATGGATTAATTAGATATGAAATGGGTTATGCAGCAGCAATTTCAGTTGTATTATTAATCATTATTTGGGCAATATCAAAGATTGCTAACAAACTATTTAAATCAGAGTAAAGGAGGTAATTGTATATGAGTAGTTATCAAGGTGTTATGATAAATCCTACAAGATTTCATAGATCACAAATTAAATTCTATCTTATATTAATACCTCTTGCGGTTTTTATGATATTACCGTTGATTTATATTATATGTCATTCATTTAAACCATTAGATGAATTATTCGCATTCCCACCTCAAATTTTTGTTAAGAATCCTACTCTTAATAATTATCAAAATCTATTTGAGGTTGGTGCAACAACAGTTGTTCCTATGGTAAGATATTTATTTAATTCTATTTTAGTTGCAGTGCTTACTGTTGTTTGTACTTGGGTAATTACAATATCAGCTGGTTATGTCCTTTCAAAGAAAAAATTTAAAATTAAAAATAAACTAATTGGCTTAAATCAAGCAGCGATGATGTTTGTTGCTACAGCAGTAGTAATCCCTAGATATTTTATTATCACTAACCTAGGTTTAGCTAATACATTCTGGGTTCATATATTACCACTACTTGCGATGCCTGTAGGTTTATTCTTAATTAAGAATTTTATCGATCAAGTTCCTAACGAGCTTATTGAGGCTGCACAAATGGATGGTGCAACAGATATTCATATTATTTTTGAGGTCATTATTCCTATTATTAAACCAGCTATTGCTACAGTAGGTATTTTATCTTTCCAAGCAGTTTGGTCAAATGTTGAAACATCAAATATCTTTGTTACAGATGAAACTTTAAAGACATTTGCTTTCTATATGTCAACATTAACTTCAACAACTACTGGTAACTCTATTGTAGGTGTTGGTATGCAAGCGGCTGCCACCGTATTAATGTTTATTCCTAATCTAGTTATATTTGTCATTATGCAAAGTAAGGTAATGGCAACTATGGCTCATTCAGGTATTAAATAATGAAAAAGAAAATTCTAGCACTAATAGCTGTAATTATGGCAGTTTTTACAGTGTTTGGAAATGTGCATGCAAATGCATCTAGTGCTACAACTAATACTTATACTTTAGATTACAAGGGCAACTTTGTATCAACTCAAGATGCTTATTTACCTAAGCTTACATTTACAGAACTTGGTTTATCAGCTCCAAATGATTTATTTATATATAATAATATAGTTTATATATCTGATACAGGAAATGATCGAATTGTTATGCTAGATGTAGCTTCAGGAGATGTTGTTAATATATTAGATACATTTGAATTTGAAGGTGAGGAATGTAGATTTAAGCTTCCATACGGTATTTATATTAATTCAAATCCAAATAAAACATACGGTATAGCTGGCCCACTTCTTTATGTATGTGATGCAGATGCTAAAGCAGTATATATTTTCAACGAAAATTTTGAATGTGTAAAGAAAATTATAAAGCCTACCTCAGTGCTTTTTGCAAATAGAGATTTCGTTCCTCAGCAAATAGCAACTGATTTAGGTGGTAATATGTATATCATAGGTGAAGGTATTAATGAAGGTATTATGCAGTTATCTGTACAAGGTGAATTCCTAGGATATTTTGCTACAAATGAGGTTGAGCTTTCATTTAAGGAGAAGCTTCAAAATTGGCTATATACAGATGAACAAAAGGATAAACTAACACCTAAAAATCCACCTGTATTCTCAAGTGTTTATGCTGATAATAGAGGTATGGTATATTCTACAACTACATCAACTGTAGATTATGCATTTATACAAAAGCATAATACAGCAGGTCAAAATCAATTTATTAAATATGATTTATATGCTGAATATGATATGGTTGATATTTATACAGATTATGATGGTGTTGTTTATTCAGTAAGCAAAAGTGGCTATATCTATGTATATACTGAGCAAGGTGAATTTATATATTGTTTCGGTGGAGGTAATGCTATATCATCACCAGATATAAATGGTATTTTTAAAGAGGTATCAGCTATAGCTGTAGATGATAATCGTGGTATATGGATATTAGATAAGAAAAAAGAAATTATCCAAACCTTTGTTACTACAGATTATTCAGACTTGATATACTCAGCTTATGGTGCATATCTTGATTCAAATTATTCTCAATCTATAGAATTATGGAATGAGGTATTAAAGCTAAATCAAATGAGTAATTTAGCTCATAATAACATTGGTTTAAATTATTTATATTCACAGCAATATACAGAAGCAATGGAGCATCTAAGGATTTCTAACAACAAGGCTGATTATTCGAAGGCTTATTGGGAGGTTAGAAATATTTGGCTACAAAATAATCTAACTACAATATTTATAGTGGCTATTTGCTTAGCTGTTGCGGTAGCTACGGTTGTGATTGTTAATAAAAAGAAACCATTCTTAGCTCCTGTGAAAAATGTTTTAGAACGTGTTTCAAACGTAAAAATTATCAGAGAATATACTGATATGTTTAGAATTGCTAGACACCCAGAGGATGGCTTTTATGATCTAAAGAAGAAAAAGAAGGGTTCATTTAGAGGGGCTCTATTAATCTTTGCTACACTATTTATTTCATACATGATTTTTCTAACATCAAAGGGCTTCATCTATCAAACAGTAGAGGTCGCAGATATTGATTTCTTTAGTGTAGTATTTGGATTCTTTGCAATTATCTTTGTTTCTATTATATGTAATCATTTAGTTACATCTATAACAGATGGTAATGGTACTTTGAAGGATATATTTGTTCTAATAATGTATTCATTAGCGCCTATTATTATTGGTTTAATTAGTATTGTAATTCTATCTCATTTCTTAACAGATAGTGAAGCATTCTTCCTAGATGTAATATTAATATTATGTGCTGGTTGGTCTGTTATTTTAATAGGAATGGGTATGATGGAAATTCAAGGATATAGCTTTAAGCAGTTAATAGTTTCATTATTGCTAACATTCCTTTTAGTAGTAATAATTATATTAGTATTATTAATCGTGTTTGTGTTATCTAGTGAATTAATTAACTTTATTAAGATTATATTCCAGGAGGTGATTCGTCTTGTTCAAGGGTAAAATTAAGATATTTGTATTTATTAGCTTAATACTAGTAACTATCTTTTCAATTACTATTGAAGCAAAGTATATCACTAATAATCGTGATACATTAACTAACACCTCTAGGATGGAATTTGAAGAAATCGATCTTACAGATGATTATTCCTTCTTGTATGAAACAGAGTATTTAGAGTTTTATTATAGAAGTAAAACAGATTGCTTTGTTATTAAGGATAAGCGTAATGGTTATTCATGGAAAACAGGTATTGATGCTTTAACATCAAAGGAGCTAATCAAAAATTATGAAAATAAGCTTTTAGAGGAGCTTTTAATGTATGATTCATTAACTCCTGAGGAGGAAGAGAGAATCACTAAGGAGTTTATGGAAAAGTATTTAACTCCTGCACCTACAATGACTGACACTTATGTATATCGTGCTAATTCTGCAATTTCAGTAGAATATATTAATGAAAAGAATAATACATTCTATGCTAGTACAAATAATCCTAAGGTCAACGTTAAGTATGCTAAGGATAAAAAGGATAAGTCTATCTTTAAGTTTACTTATGATTTTTCTAAGATAATTGATTTACAATTAGAGGTTATCTATGATTTTGGAGACAAGGGTATTAATGTTTCAATTTTAGATGAAACAATTACAGGAGAGGGTCAAGCATCTCTTATGGCTATTGAGGTTTTCCCATTTTTAGGAGCTGTTGGTGGTGAGTTTATCCCTTACGACTTTGATGAACCAATGTGGGAATATGACAATGAGGATCTAACATTTAAGGCTGAGCTAATTGATGGCTATAGTGTTATTCCAGATGGTAGTGGTGCCTTAGTTCGATTTAGAGCTAATACACAAAAATTTACTACTATTGATCTTCCAGTTTATGGTCATAACTTTGCAGTAAATCAAAGAGAATATTCAAGAGAAGATAACTGGTTAAAGGATGCTGTTGCATCACTTCCTATGTTTGGTATGGTACATGGCTTTGAACAAAATGCATTCTTAGCATATGCCTCTGAGGGTGAAATGTTTATGCATATTTTAAGTGTTCCATATGCACAAAACAATGTATATTATAACTGGACTTATGGTAAGTTCTTCTATAATCAATTATATTTCCAGGTATACAATGATACTGGTGCTGGTAATTATTCTATTATGTCTGAAAGAAATCATTTCAATATAAGTATGAATTATGAATTCCTATGTGGCGATGGTAGCGAGGATGGATTAAAGGCTGATTATATTGGTATAGCAGAAGCATATAAGAAGGTTGTTAAGGATTCATTATCTGTTAACAAGCAGGAAACTAATGATATTCCTATCCGAATTGATTTTATAATGGCAGATAGTGAGCCTGCAATCATTGGCTTTAATGATGTAGTAATGACTACAACAGATGATGTTGATGCAATATTACAGGATTTTGTAGATAATGGTATATTAAATGTTAACGCTGGCTTATATGGCTATGATGATGGAGGTATTACCATTCATAAGCTAGATAAGCTAAAATTTAATAATGATATTGGTTCTAAATCAGATTATAAGAAGCTTATTTCTAAATACAAGGATATGGGAATTGATATTTCATTAGTGGATAATTATTTATATATAAATAATGCTGCGTATAACCTAGCTGGTAAGGCTGCAAAGCATTACAATGGTCAATATTGTGTTTTCTACAACTGGACTGGTGGTAATGAGGATATTCTATCACAAGCATATTTAAGAAGTGATGTAGCCTTAAAATACAGCACTAAGAAGTTTAACAAAATTAATAAAAAGCTTGATCCTATGAGTCAAACTATTAATGGTATAAGTAATAATTTTATATCTCATTATAAGGGAAGTATTGTTGATGCTATGGATGATTATATTTCTATATTTGAAAATGCTAGCTCTAATGGAATAGTTAATGCAGAAAGACCTAATTCATATTTATGGCCATACATTACTAGATATTTAGGAGCTAAGGCATTTAATTCTCAATTCACTATAGAAACTGATTCAGTACCATTAATTTCATATATTTTAAATGATTATATGGAAATGTATGCTGAATATTCTAATTTCAGCTTCTATGATACTGAAAGTATTTTAAGAATGATTGATTATAATCTAAGTCCAAGCTTTGTATTAACAAAGGAATCAAGTCATTTATTAATTAATACAAACTCAAATAATTATTATTCAACAGAATATGATATTTATAAGGATACGATATTAGAGGTATATGATGGTGTCAATGGTGCATTATCTCATGTGTATAATGCTAATTGGATTGACCGAAATGTATTAGCTAATGGTGTAATTATTAATGAATATTCAAATGGCAAATCTATCATCATTAATTATACTGATGAGGATTATGCATATAACGATACAGTCGTTAAATCTATGAGTTATGAGGTGATTTCATAATGAGTAGAAGAAAGATTAAATTTGTTGGTGAAAAGACAAACAATAAGCTAGCATATTTATTTATAGCTCCATGGTTATTAGGCTTATTAGTATTTACGCTTATTCCAATGTGTATGACATTTGCATATAGCTTTGCTAATATTAGACAAACAAACTTTGGATTTGAATATGATTTTATTGGAATGTCTCACTATACTACAGCATTTTTAGGTAACCTAGATTTTACTGAAGCATTGCTTGGCTTCCTTGCAATGGAGGTTACATATGTGCCAATTATAATTATTATTTCATTTATTATAGCCTTAGTTTTAACTAAGGGTATTAAGGGTAAGACAATATTTAGAGTAATTTTCTTCTTACCTGTTATCATAATTTCAGGCTCATTAATTTCTCGTATTTTCCCAGAGCCATTTGTAACAGAGGCTGGTACAATTATTGAAGAAACTAATGCACTAGAGGAATCGTTTATATATTTAATGATTAGTAGCTATTCAAAAACAGCTGCAGAAGCAATCGCATATATTTATGATCAATTTGTAATTATTTTATGGTTTACAGGTATTCCTATTATTCTATTTATTAATGGTTTACAAAAGATTAATCCACATTTATATGAGGCAGCAGAGCTTGATGGTGCAAACAGCTGGCAATCATTATGGAAGGTTACAATACCAAATATTAGAGGTTTAGCTGCAATTATAGCTATCTTTTCGATAGTACAGCTTTCATCATTAAGTATTAGTGATATGTATACATTGATTGATGGCCAATTATCTGATTCATCATCATATGGTAGAAGTGCTGCATATTCAACAATTTACATGATAACTATTATTATGCTAATTGTTATAGCGTTCTTATTAATCATGCCAAGAGAAAAGAAGACTAAGGAAAAGGTATTAAAGACTCAGCATGAGCAATTAAGAATTACACTTAAGAGAATGGAGGAGGAAAAAAATGCAAAAATTAAAAAGCAAGCTAAGCGAAGCATTTTCAAATCTAAGAAGTAAGCTTGATAAGTTCCTACCAAAATTCAAAAGACTATTTGATTTAAGAAAAAAGAATAATATTCTTACTGTCCTTGGAAAGATAGTTTTATATGCGGTAATGATTGTATTATCTTATATTCTACTTTCTCCGTTAATTGAGGTGATTTCTAAATCATTTATGTCACAAGAGGATTTAATTAATCCTGAGGTATTCTTTGTGCCAAAACACTTTACCTTTAAAAATTTCGGTGTTGCTATTACAGTATTAGATTTATGGAAGGCATTATTTAATTCTATTTGGTTTTCTGCATTATTAGCTGTTTTACAAACAATAGTTAGTGCTTTAACTGCATATGCATTTGCAAGATATCAATTCAAGGGAAAGAAGATACTATTTGGATTATTAATTGTTTCATTTATTGTTCCATCTTCAGTATTAATTGTAACAAGAATTACATTATTCTCATGGATGCAATCAATATTTGGAGTTCAATTTATGAATTCAATAACACCTAATGTATTAGTTACATTATTTGGTCAAGGTGTATATTCAACAATTCTAATATTAATATTCTATAATTTCTTCAAGCAAATTCCATATGAGCTAGATGAAGCTGCATATATGGATGGCGCTAATTCGTTCCAGGTGTTTTATCATGTAATATTAAAGCTTTCATTACCTGTAATTTTAACAGTATTCCTATTTGGATTCGTATGGAATTGGAATGAAAGTATAATGACAAATACATTTGTTAAATCAGCATTAACATTAGTTCCTCAGCAATTAGCTTCGTTTGATGCACTATTTAATTCGCTTGAAACAAGTGGTGCTACAGACCTTAATGAGGGCTATAAGATGGCTGGTACATTGTTGTCTATATTACCGTTAATTATTTTATATATCTTTGTTCAAAAAAGATTCATTGAAGGTATTGAACAAACAGGTATTACAGGAGTGTAAAAATGAAAAGATTATTTATTTTATTACTAATGGCTCTTGTTTCATTATCATTAATTTCATGTGATTTTCCTAATGACAACGATGATAACGGAAACGTCACAGATACTGGTGAAACTAATAAGCCGGCTGAAAAGGGAACACCAGAATTTTACGCTACAGAATCTGTAGAGATAAAGCTTTCATATGGTGATGTATTTAATCCAATGGCTGGTGTAGAGGTTTGGGCAAATAAGAGCGATATTACAGATATGGTCATTTATACAATTTATGATGTAAATGACAACAACGAGGAAGTAGCTGAAATTCCTCTTAGCTATGGTGGTACATATACTATCAAGTATTATGTTCCAGAAACATCAACAATTAAGCGTGCAACCTTTACTAGATTTGTAAAGGTAGGCTCTGGTGTTAAGGATATGGATTATGATGAGGACTCATTAGAATATAAGCTAATGTGGTCAGATGAATTTGATGGCACAGCCCTAAATACAGCAAACTGGAACTATGAAATAGGAACTGGCTCTGGTGGTTGGGGAAATAATGAGCTTCAGTATTATACAAATTCAACTAACAATATATTTGTTAAGGATGGATATTTAACTATTAAAGCTATAAAAGAGCAAAAGGGTAATTCTAATTATACAAGTGCTCGTATTACAACTAGAGGCAAGGTTGATTATAAGTATGGTCGCTTTGAAGCAAGCATTAAGCTTCCTTCTGGTAGAGGTATTTGGCCAGCATTCTGGATGATGCCTACAAATAGTGTTTATGGTATTTGGCCTAATTCAGGTGAAATAGATATTATGGAGCATGTTGGACCGAGCAGCTGCGGGATCGGCTGATCGTGACGCTGGACATCCCGGCCATGGTGGCGGGGGCCAAGTACCGGGGCGAATTTGAGGAGCGGCTCAAGAGCGTGAT
>JAZNYN010000041.1:0-1874 GCA_045594405.1 Anaeroplasma sp. | reverse complement strand
ATACATTCCATTTAATGCTATAAAATCGATAGGTGATGTTGTTGCTAAAAACATCACGGATGAAAGAATTAATAATGGTCCTTATAAATCATTTGAGGATTTCAAATTAAGACATCAAAGCTTATCATCTGCGGTTATTGAAGCGCTAGTATATGCTGGTGCCTTTGATGAATTTGGAAAAACAAAAAAATCTTTAATTGATAATTCATCTGTTCAAGATTCTATTTTTAATAAGCATCTTGATGATGTAATTGTTTCTACCTCTGAATATCCAATCGCAACATTAAAGGAAAAGGAATTGGAATATCTAGGTTTAAACATTGAATATAATATATTTAAAGATATCCAAAGAAAATATAAGGAAAACAAAGCTGTACCGTTTAATACTTTCAAGCTAAATGGTCAAGGAGTAACAATTCTTACACTTACTAATATTAAAGAAATTAAAACTAAGACTAACGAGATAATGCTAGTTGGTAATGCTAATAATGATGCTTTTACAATGAGATTCGTATGCTTTGCTTCAGATTACGTAAAGCTAAAGCCTATCATTAGTGAAAACATATTGTTTGCCTCAGTGGCATCTAAGTCGCTTTCTAATAAAAATGAAGAGCAGCTAGTAATTAAAAATCTTAAGAAACTTTAAGGGTCTACTAAAAAGTAGGCTCTTTTTTCGTATATATTTACACATGCTATAATATGCTTTATTAGGTGATAAAGGTGGACAAACGCAATTTCTATATTTTTCCTAGTACAAGCTCAAAGGAAGAAGCACTAAAAAAATATAAGGATAGGATTAAAGAGGATACTAGATTTGATGATAATGTTGATGAGGAGCTATTAACTATTGAAGAGGATTTCATTAGCTACTATTTTTTTGAAGCAGACATCTACAATCACAACTATTACTATGCTGATAACCTAAAGGCGGAAAAGGTAGATGGTAAGCTTGATATTCATTATCAAATGAGTGATCCTGAGTTTATGCTAAATGGACTTGATAAAAAGCATGCAATCCTAAATAATGAGGATGAATACATTAAACCCAAATATAAGACTTCATTTGATACCTTTATTGAGGGGATTAAGGAAAAGGCAACAACTAGCATTTATTACAGACATAATGCTCATCCTTCAAAAAATGTCTATGTGGATTTTGATTTAATAGATGGATTTGATAATTTTAAGGTTGATATTTATATTGAGAAAATACTCATTTTTAGATATCATCAAGCAAATACTAAAAAGGACTTTGTATCTATATATTCTTTATTTAAAAATGATTTTTACACTTTAGATTTTATAAGCTCTAAGGATTATTTGGATTATCTTAAGCTATATAAAAAGCCTATAGAATATGTACCTAGAGCCTATTTAGATTACTATCATAAGGATAGCTATAGCACGTATAAGGATGTCAACAAAAAGCTTGAGTTTGAATCATATCAAGCAATATTAAAGAAGGTAAGAGATAATGTAGATTATCCAGGGTATGCATCATACGGTAGCTATTTAAATATGGGTATTTATTATTTTAGAAATAGAGCCTATCTAAAAAAAATAGATATTAACATTAATGATCTTAATAGAAAAATATATCTTGCATATTTATCCTTAAAATATAACGAGGAAAGTGGTGTTTTTTTATATGAATGTGCTTGCTTAGGCTTATTAGATAACAATAGCCTCCAAAATAAGCTGAAACTATTGGGCTATTCATATCGACTTAAAAATCCTAAGGCAAAAAGAATTCTATATGAGCACTACAAGGAACCTAGGTTTTACAATGAGGCGATGATTAAAAAATATTCCTAAAACAATAATTAATATTTGCATATAATAAATTGGTGATTTGTATGCTCTATTTAATAATG
>JAZNYN010000040.1:0-32066 GCA_045594405.1 Anaeroplasma sp. | reverse complement strand
AGGACCTTGAGGAATATTACCTAACCTTCTTTGGTGGTGTTCTTGCAGCATCAAAGGATTATCAAAAGGATTTAAATAAAAAGCACTATGCTTTAATTGGAGAGAAGCTAGGACATAGCTATTCACCATTGATACATAATACTATTTTTGACAAATTAAAAATTAACGCTTCATATAGCTTAATAGAGGCTAATAGGGAAGACCTAGAGGAAATAATTAACAAATTAAGAAATGGTATATATTCTGGATTTAATGTTACTGTTCCATACAAAAAGGACATAATTCAATATCTTGATGAATTATCGCCTGAGGCAAAGGCTATTGGTAGTGTAAATACCATTGCCTTAGTTGATGGTAAGGTGGTCGGCTATAACACTGATTATTATGGTTTTTATAACACAGTAGTTCATAATGGTATTGATGTGAAAAATAAGGATTGCTATATTTTAGGCACAGGTGGTGCATCGCTTGCGGTTAAAAGAGCGCTAAATGATTTGGGTGCTAATGTATATACAGTATCAAGAACACCTAAGGGTGATGAGCTAAGCTATGAGGAGCTTAATGATAAGGATATTTATTTAATGGTTAATACAACTCCTGTTGGTATGTATCCTCATACTGGTGTATCACCAGTTTCAAGAGGCATTGCATTAAAGCCTCGTTATACAATTGATATAATCTTTAATCCACAATATACTCAGTTCTTATTAGATTCTAGATCTTCAATTAATGGTCTAGATATGCTGGTAGGACAAGCCTTAAAGGCTGAGGAGATTTGGCAAAATCAAAGGATTGATATTGATTATCTAAATTTATTAAAGGAAATCGAGTTGATTGTTTATGAATAAAATAGGTAGATTATTTCAAGTAAATATTTATGGTGAAAGCCATGGTCCATCAGTTGGATGCTTAATTGATGGTGTTCCTGCTGGTATTAAGCTAGATAAGGAGGATTTCGCTTTTGATCTTGCAAGAAGAAAAGCAGGAGCTCTAGGTACAACTCCACGCAAGGAATTAGATGAGGTTATTATTGCATCAGGTGTATTCAATGGATATACAACAGGTGCACCAATTCTTTTACAATTTTTAAATACCAACACTAATAGTAAGGATTACTCTAATTTAGTTAATCATCCAAGACCTTCACATTCTGACTTTGTAGCACACAATAAATACAATGGCTATAATGATTACCGTGGTGGCGGAGCATTCTCTGGTCGCTTAACATTAGGCGTTGTTTCTGCAGGTGTTATAGCAAAAAAGATTATAGAGGGCACTGAAATTTCATCTGATATAGTATGTCTAAAGGGCTGTTACGATAAGGACCAATTTAAAGACGTTTTAGAGGACGCTGTAGCAAAGAAGGACAGTGTTGGAGGAATTGTTTCAATTAAGGTTAAAAACCCTGAAATAGGCCTTGGAGAGCCTTACTTTGACCCCTTAGAATCAACTATTTCACACATGCTATTTTCTATAGGTGGCGTTAAGGGAGTTGAGTTTGGAATAGGCTTTGAGGGTGCTAAGCTATATGGCAGTGAATTTAATGATTTAATCATTGATCAAAGTGGTGCTACTAAGACTAACAACAATGGTGGAATTAATGGTGGTATCTCAAATGGTAATGATATTGACATTAAGGTATTTGTAAAGCCTACACCTTCTATTGGTATTCCACAGAATACATTTAGCTTTGTAAGCAACACTATTGAGCCTTTAGTGATAGAAGGTAGACATGATGCTGCAATTATTCTACGTGCACAGGTTGTTCTAGAAGCAGCAGTAGCAATAGCACTAGCTGATGCAAAGCTAATCAAAAAAGCATACAAATAAAAAAATAGCGACTCTTGTCGCTTTTTTGTTTATTATAAATATTTTTGATTCATACTATAAATGAAATATATTTATGGGAAAATGATAGATATATTAATATTTATAGAAAGGATGAAAAAGGTGAAGAGGATATTAGTATTTATGCTAATGCTAGTTTCTTTATGCTCGTTAGTAGCTTGTCGTATGGGTGGTAATAATCCTGATAACAACAACCCAGGAACAAATGACACTCCAGGTGATAACAACAATAATAATAACAATAACAACAACGATGATGCTACCAACGATAATAACACGGATAATGAAAACAGTGATGGATCAGGAAATGGCGATGAGATGCCCGCGTTAACTGGTGAGAAGATTGAAATCAGCTTTAATGATGAAGGCTATGCAGTAGGTCGTCCCATTGAATCTACAGTAACTGTACGTATACCTGAAAACAAATTATTCAACAACGTAGAGTTTTATGAGGTTGTTTTAGTTAAGGGTGTATATGATGCAATGGTATATCCAGAAAAGGATCATGCTGTTTTAACGACTATTCTTAAATCAGACCAAAATGATTATAAGGATACAGAGGATATAGATAATAACAAGTATCATATTGTTAAAAAGGATATCTCTATTCCTGTTGAATCACTATCTGAGACTAGTGGTAAATTTACTGTTGCGTTAATAGGCTTAAAGAGTAATAATGATAAATCTATTATTTCATCTGGCTATACTACCTATAGCTATAAAATAGATGGTAATAAGCTTACAATAAACAAATAATAAAAAAGGACAGTTCAATTAAATCGAACTGTCTTTTTTGCTAGAAGTTTTCTGAAATTTTGATTAGCTCAGAAACAAAGCCAATTTGTCTTTCATCTAAATTATCAATTATATTGAATAATTCGTCTTCTGTTTGTGTGGTTGGGATAAAGCTTGTATATTTATTTTGCTCATCAAATGTTAATATTTCATTTAAACCTGTATATTGTGCATTTAAAATATAATGCACAGGAACATTAAATGTATTTGATAAACTGATTAAAGCGCTGATGTTTGGTTCTGTTCTACCAGTTTCCCAGTCACAGATTGTATGGCGCTTTAAACCTAATAAATCAGCAAGTTCATCTTGATTAAGCTTTTTTGCTTTTCTTAAATTTTTAATTATTGCGCTATAACTCATATTATCTGATCTCCTTAAATTCAACTAGATTAGACAGTAACTTAAGGAAAACCTTTTGTTTTTCTGCATTCATACTCTTGATGCTTAAAATTAAGTCTCTTTCTTCATTTGTCTCTGCGAAGTAGCGATTTACTGAAGAATATTCAGATTTAGTATCTATACTCTTTACCCCCAAAATATAGTCTACTGTAACATTGAATACTTGTGATAAGCATTTTAAATAAGTAATATTAGGCTCAGTTCTACCTGATTCCCAGTCGCAGATGGTATGACGCTTTACACCTAACTTTTTGGCTAATTCATCTTGAGTTAGGCGGTGTTTTTTTCTTAAATACTTAATATTTACACTGTAATTCATAAACAATCCTCCACCGACAAGGAAAATTATATTACAAAATCAATATATAATCAAGTATTATTTTACATGCATTTTTACTATTTTTTTAATGATTACCTTGAAATTTTGTAATTTCACTAAAATTACATATATTTGGAAGAACTTGTAATTTATTACAACGTCCAGTAATAATATATATTATGAATAAATTGTTAATAATAATATCAAGTCTTATTATGCTAATTTCTTGCTTTTTTGTTGTCCACGCAGAGGATCAAAGGAGGATAATTGTAATTGATCCAGGCCATGGAGGTGAGGATGGTGGTGCGGAATACATGGGTTATATAGAGGCAGAATTGAATCTTAAAATAGCACTAAAGCTAAAGGATGTGTATGAGGAAAACGGATATAGAGTTGTTATGACAAGAACGGAAAATAAATCATTGTGTGATGATGGCTTTAATAAAAGAAGGGATATGGATAAAAGAATAGATATAATTAATTCAGCCAATGCATTATATATGATATCAATTCACCTAAATATATTTTCTGATTCGAGGTATTATGGAGCACAAACCTTTTACTCGGCTGTTAATTCCTCAAGCATATTGCTAGCAGATTTTATTCAGACAAGTATAATAGAAAGCCTTAAAAATACTAAAAGACAAATAGTAAAAAGAGATAATATATATTTATTAAATAAGGTTACAATACCAGCTGTGATTGTCGAATGTGGCTTTTTAACAAACGATGATGAAAGAAATAGATTAATAGATGAGGAATATCAAAGGGCTTTAGTATGGGCTATTTTTGATGGTGCAAGCTTAATGGAAATTTATGCGTGAAAAAAAGCTGACGATATGTCAGCTTTAATTTCATTATTATCTGTTGTAGAATTCGACAATTAATTGTTCGTTAATGTCTGTTAAGAATTCATTTCTTTCAGGAATTCTTACAAATGTACCAACTTGCTTATTTTCATCGTAAGCTACATATTCAGGACGAACTAGCTTAGCTTCTAAAGCAGCCTTAACAACTACTAAATTCTTTGAAGCTTCTTTCATAGCGATTGTTTGACCTGGCTTGCAGCGATATGAAGGAATATCTACCTTCTTACCATCTACTACGATATGACCATGGTTTACTAATTGACGAGCTTGAGCTCTAGTTGAAGCGAAACCTAAACGGTATACTAAGTTATCTAAACGGCACTCTAATAACTTTAAGAAGTTAACACCATGCTTACCAGCTAACTTACCAGCTTCGTTGAAAGTCTTTCTGAATTGCTTTTCAGATACACCATAAGTGAATCTTACTCTTTGCTTTTCTTGTAATTGCACGCCATACTCTTTTAACTTAGTACGCTTTGCACCATGTTGTCCTGGAGCATACTTTCTCTTGATTAATTCCTTACCAGTTTCACTGATAGAGTAGTTTAAACGACGAGAAACCTTCCAGCTTGAACCTGTAAATCTTGACATTTCGAATGTCCTCCTCTAAATATTTTTTTATTTCGGAGTAAACATTGTTCTTTTTCTTATAGGATATCTTAGCTTTACGTTCACCATCAAGCAGCGAAGGTTACTAGCTATTATTTGTTTTAAGATATTTACTACAGTGGAAAAGAACGGCTGCTTTTTACCCACGCTATGTTAGTATATCAAATTAGTCAATATATGTCAATTAAAAATTAAGCTTTTTTTGATAATTTCTACTATTTTTTCTAGATATATTTTATCTGTTTCATCAAAGTTGTTAATAAGCGGTGAATCTATGTCTAAAAGACCATAGAAGCTACCATTAATATTAATAGGAACACATATTTCAGAATTAGAAGCACTATCACAAGCAATGTGTCCTTCAAACTCATGAACGTTTTTTACAATGACGGTTTTGTTTGTTGTTGCACAATGACCACATACTCCCTTGTCAAAAGGAATTTGTGTACAAGCAATATGACCTTGGAATGGTCCTAGTAGTAATGAATTATCCTTATTTAAATAAAAGCCTACCCAATTAACATTATCTAATGTGTCGTTTAATATTGCAGAAACATTAGATAATATTGAAATATCATAGGTAACGCCCTCTAGAAGATGAGGTAACACCTCAACAAGCTCAATATATTTTTCTTTTTTATTCATAAATTATCACCGAAAATAATTATACTATAGTTTAAAATAAATTGGTAGTATGTTATAATAACTGAGGATTAATTAATAAAGGAATGATGTTTGGTGATTTACAATCAAATTTTAGTAAGATTTGGTGATCTTACATTAAAGGGGAAAAACGAAAAGGTATTTTTAAGAGCCCTATATAAATTGGTTGCTGTTAAGCTAGAGGGCTTAAACGTAGCTATCGAAAATCAATATGATAGAATATTTATTCATCTTCAGGATGAGGAACACAATAAGGTTATTGAACGATTAATGCTTGTCTCTGGTATTTCATCTTTTTCACTTGTTGTAAAGTGTAGTGATGATATAGAGGATATAAAGAATACATCCTTAGAGCTAATGAAGGAATTAGTTGATAATGATAAAACATTTAAGGTTACAACTAAACGCTCTAATAAGAGCTATCCTATACAATCTATGGAGGTAACAAGATTAGTTGCAGCTCATGTTTTAAGAAATCATGATAAGCTACATGTAGATGTTCATAATCCTGAGGTTACACTTCATGTTGAAATCCGTAAGGATGGCTGTTATTTATATAATACAGATATAAAAGCATTAGGTGGATATCCAGTAGGTGTCGCGGGTAAGGGCTTATTAATGCTATCAGGTGGTATTGATTCACCTGTTGCCGGCTTTTTAGCAATGAAGCAGGGTGTAGAAATTGAATGTATTCATTTTGAATCAACTCCACTTACATCAATTGAGTCTGCTCAAAAGGTAGTAGATTTAGTTAAGAAGATGGCGAAGTACGCACCAAATAATAAAATAAATTTACACATGGTTCCATTTAAGGAGCTACATATGGCACTTCTTGATAATGTACATGAAAGCTACAATATCACAATCATGCGTCGTATGATGTATCGTATTGCAACTAAGCTTGCAAAAAAGAAAAATTGTATGTGTATAATTAATGGTGAATCGGTTGGACAGGTTGCATCTCAAACCCTAGGCAGCATGCAAACTATTAACGCAGTAACTAACTTCCCGATTTTAAGACCACTATGTACATATGATAAGCAGGACATTATTAAAATTTCTAGAATGATAGATTGCTTCGAGCTTTCTATAAAGCCTTTTGAGGACTGCTGTACAGTATATGTACCAAAGGCTCCAGCTACAGCTCCAAAGATTGATAAGGCTGAGGCATATGAGTCAGCATTCGATTTTGAAGCACTAGTAGAAGAAGCAGTAGAAAATACAAATTCTATTACTATTGATGTTAATAGTGATTTAGATCTTCCAATGCTAGGATTAGAGGTAAGAGAAGTTTTAAATAATTTGTAAGAATTTCGTATAAAAGCAAATTCCTTGGATAACAATATTATTGCAAGGAGGTGAAAAAGATGGCAGCAAAGAAAAACAACTCAATGTCTACTTCTTCACAACAAAATGCTTCTAAGTCAAATTCTTCTCAAGAGAATGGTTCAATTGGTGGTAACATCACAAAGCAAGCCGTAGAAAAGGCTAAGCAAACTACTGATACAGAAGCTTTAAAGCAAGAGGTTGCAAAGGAGCTTGGTATTACTCCAGGTAAGAATGCAACTGCTGAAGAAAATGGTCGTATCGGTGGCGAAATGACTAGAAAATTATTTGAAAAGGGTATGAACCAATCAAACAATTCAAATAGTAATTCAAACAACTAATTTATTGTTTAAAGAAAAGAGGCGCTTGCCTCTTTTTTGTTGTTTATATTCTAAAAATATGTTAAAATTTGTAAGTGGTGATACGTATGATAACTTCAGTAGAAAATGCTAGGATTAAGGAGCTTGCAAAGCTAAATCAAGCAAAGTACAGAAAAGAAAGTAAAATGTTTATAGTAGAAGGTGCACACCTTGTTTCTGAGGCACGTGCAAAGGGGCTTTTAATTGAAGCATTCTCAATTAATGATATTGAAGGCTATACACTTGTATCAGAAGCAGTAATGAAAAAGCTATGCAATACATCAACGGTTGTCAATCAAATTGGTGTATGTAAAATGATTGAATCAAAGAGCTTAACAGATAAGCTATTAATTTTAGATAGAGTATCTGATCCAGGAAATATGGGAGCCTTAATGCGTAGTGCTAAGGCCTTTGGCTTTGATACAATTATTCTAGGTGAGGGCTGTGTTGATATTTATAATGACAAGGTAATTAGAGCCTCACAGGGAGCAATATTTAAGCTAAACTTCATTAATGCCAATTTGGTTGATTTTATTCCTAGCCTAAAGGATTATGACATTTATGGTACTAATGTTGTTAATGGAGTAAAGCTAGATACTATAAAGGTTGATAGAAGGCTGGGTATAGTTTTAGGAAATGAGGGTCAAGGAATTTCTCAAGAGGTATTTGAGGTCATTTCTAAAAATATATACATTCCTATGAAGGATACTGAATCACTTAATGTAAGTGTTGCAGGATCAATTATTATGTATAGCTTAAGAGGGTAGTTTTATGAAGCATTATAATGAATATATCAAAATATTAAAGGAAGAACTTAAGCCGGCTATGGGCTGTACTGAGCCTATCGCGGTTGCATATTGTGCTGCGGTAGCAAGAGCTACGCTTGGTGTAATTCCTACAAGGCTTGATATTTTTGTATCAGGAAATATTATTAAGAATGTTAAGTCAGTAGTTGTTCCTAACACTAATGGCTTAAGAGGTATTCATGCAGCTGCATCTATAGGTGTTGTTGCTGGAGATGAAGCCCTAGAGCTTCAATGCATTTCAAAGGTAGAGCAAGCCGATATAGAAAGATGTATTAAATATTCTAAGGAGGCTGAAATCAATCTTTATTGCTCAGAATCTGAGTATATCTTTGATATTCAAATTCTTGCCTACAACGAAAGTGATGTTGCCGAGGTAAGAATTATAGATAATCATACAAACATCGTTCTTGTAAGAAAGAATGAAACTATTATTAAGCAAAGAGATATCTCTGGTGTTAAGAAAAGCGACCTAACAGATAGAGACATTTTAACTGTAGAGGAAATCTATGATTTTGCATGTAATATGAATATTGATGATATTAAGGAATTAATAGAAATGCAAATTTCATATAATACCGCAATATCTGATGAGGGCCTAAAGAATAACTATGGAGCTAATATTGGTAAGACATTATTAAAGTCTAATCCAAATGATATATATGCAAGGCTAAAGGCTAGAGCGGCTGCAGGTAGTGATGCTAGAATGAATGGCTGTAATTTACCTGTAGTTATTAATAGTGGTAGTGGTAATCAGGGTATGACCTGCTCACTTCCTGTAATAGAGTATGCTAAGCACATAGGAGCATCATATGAAAAAATGATAAGAGCACTTGTTCTTTCAAATTTACTTACTATTCATGTAAAAACAGATATCGGTAGATTATCAGCATATTGTGGTGCTGTTGCTGCTGGCTGCTGTGCTGGCTGTGCAATGGCCTATTTAGATGGTGGTGATTTAACAGTTGTTGCTCATACGCTTGTCAATTCACTTGCTATCGCATCAGGTGTTATTTGTGATGGTGCTAAGGCATCCTGTGCTGCTAAGATTGCCATTTCAGTAGAAGCAGGAATTCTAGGTTACAATATGTACAAGGGCGGAAATCAATTCTTTGGTGGAGATGGTATTGTCCAAAAGGGTGTTGAAAATACTATTAAAAACATTGGTGAGCTTGCCCGTGATGGTATGTGTGAAACAGATAAGGAAATAATTAAGATAATGATGCATTGCTAGAAATATAGGAGCTTTTGAGCTCCTTTTTCTTTTCTATATTGTTAAAATTTGCCAAAAGATTAAAATGTGATATAATTATTATATAAGAAGCTATTTATTTAAATAGGAGGTGTGGCTATGGTTCATATTACATCAGCTACTGTTTTTAATGTTAATGCAGAATGTATTGTAAATCCTATCAATGTTGATGGTGTTATTGTAAAGGGTGTTGCCTTAGAGTTTGCTCTACGTTATCCACAAATAATGGAGGAATTTAAAAAAGAGGTAGACAATGATAACATGCGAATTGGTGAGCTATATTATTATGAGATTGAAGGTCAAAAAATGATCAACTATCCAATTGTAAGCTCAATTCAAAATGGTAATAAGTATGATTGGATAGAAGAGGGTCTAAAGAAATTTGTAGAGGTATACAAGGACTATGGCTTCAAATCAATTGCCTTCCCCCTTATTGGTGCCCATCTACCTGAGCTTGATACTGATAAGCTTTATAGAATTATGCTTAGATATTTAGAAAATCTTGATTTAGAAATTTATATTTGTGACGGTCATGAATTAGGCGGTAAGGAAGCAGAAATGCTTAAAAATCTAAAAAATACTGATGCGTATGATTTTAAGAACAAGGTAGGAATTCATGCCGATCAATTAGATATTATTATGCTTTATAAAAATAGATTAAGAAGATTCTATGAGATTATTAAGCTTCATCAAATTGGCTTAGAAACATATAAAAAGATATTTAATTATTTCTATAATTATCAAGAGGAAAAGGAAACTACACTATTTGATTTTGATAATGAAAAATAAAAAAAAGTACTTCAAGATAAAGTACTTTTCACATATTAGCACTATGGCTTTTGCTATAGTGCTTTATTTATTTTCTTGATCATTTTCAATTTCGAATAAAGGCTCAGCGTTTACTTCCTCAGGCTTATACATCTTATCAGTAAACAATATTCCATCTAAATGATCATATTCATGCTGGAATACTATTGCTGGATAGCCCTCTAGATTAAGTGTTATATTTTTAACCTTATTAGTTGTAAAATCATAGATAGCTGTTTTAATTTTAATAGCGTAATGTCTTGGTGTTACTAAGCCCTTTGTATCACGCTCAACAGATAAGCAGCCCTCACCACCAGGTAGGTAAACCATTTCCTTACTCTTGTAAGTAATTTGAGGATTAATTAAAGCATATGTATATTGCTTACCATTCTCGTCTAAAAAGTCAGTAAAGTTTACTGCAAACATTCTTTTGTTTACACCAACCTGAGGTGCAGCAATACCCACACCAGGTCTAATTCCATATTTTTCAACTAGCTCATCTATAGCTGAAACCACAACATATTCATACATTGACTTAAGACAATTTAAATCATCTGATGAAAGTGGTAAATTCACCTTTGTTGAAATATTTCTTAATATTTTATTTCCTTCAATTACGATATCCTTACTTAGATACATAAATAATCACCCGTAAGGATTATATCATAAATTAATTTAAATTACCATCTTGCAGCGCCAATTATTACAAGAAGAATAAATAACACTAGTATTAATGCATAGCCATATCCATTTTGTCTTCTATTATTTGAGCCGCAGCAGTAATTTCCTTGAGGCATGCATCCACCATAACCGTAAGGCATTTGATAATACACTAAAGTCACCTCCTACATTAATTTATGTATAAGGATATAAATTGTGCGTTTATTTAGCCTATTTATTTTCATCATCATTTGCTAGACCCAAGAAGATTTCTACTCTTCTAAGCCTATTATTTAGATTTCTTAGCTTTCTATTTACTTCCTCAAGCTCATAATAGATACGATTAACCTGCATGCTTTCATAATAATCAAAATTATTATTGTTATTTCTTTTTGGACCGAACATAATATCACCTAACTAAATTTATTCAAAATATTACATTATTATACATAGTTAGGGCTAATTCCTTTAATAATAAATATGGTGATTAGAATGAAATATAGGGAGCTTTTCAAAACATTGACATTAGCTGTTGGTCAAATTGGATCTAAAATATTATCCTTATTATTCATTTTTATATTGTCTAATAGAATGAAGAGTATAGGATTAGTTTATTATTCCTATGCATATATTCCATTTTCTATTTTTGCTGATTTATCAGCGTTTGGGCTTATACCTGGAATATCAGCTTTGACCTCTAAATTTAGGGCAGAGGAAAAAAATGGAAATAAGCATTATATGTTTAGGGTAGGCACTATATATTCTATATTATTAGGTATAGTGTTCTTTTTGCTTTTAAATTTATTCAGTCATAAAATATTAAAGGTATCCTTATCGGATGCGTCTAATAATTATGATTTTTCTTTAATAATTACTAATATTAGGGTAGCATCCTATTCCTTATTTTTCGTTCCATTAATAAACTTTTATAGAGGTTATCTCCAAGGGCATTTAAGAATGCTACCAACTGCCCTTTCTCTGATAATAGATAATTTATTTAGAGTTATTTTAGTTTTAGTGTTCATTAATAATCCTAGCATTTCTGGCTTGACGGACGCACTATATTTCAATTTTTATGGTCATGCCTCAGCTGTAATAATTCTATTTTTATTCGTATATATGGATTATTTTAAGAAGGCTGAAAAATGTAGAGCACTTTATTCTATTATAAAGGCCTCTATTCCTTTTGGGGTGGTAACATTATTTTTCACATTCTATACCTTTATAGATTCTCTAACTCTATCCTCAATAGGAATAAAGGGTGATATATATACTGCATATATGTTCGAGGCTATTAGAATTGTGTTTTTACCAATAACGCTTGCTCAAAGCATAGGAGGCTTTTTAAATCCTAAGGTTAATGAGCTTATAAAGGAAGGGAAAACAATAGAGGTAGAAAAATCAGTCAAGGAATCATCATCAGGAGTTTTATATATATTGATTCCCCTTATATTTATTTTGAAGCTATATTCTAAGGATATATATGGAGCATTTTATGAGAACTCAAATAATTATATGGTTTTATATCACCTATCAGATTTAATTTTATACATAGGATTTTATAAGGTGTTAATTGGTATTATTAATGCATTGCCTAAATTTAACTATATAATTTGGGCAACATTTATATCTATTGCGGCAAAGCTAGTGTTAAATTATGTATTAGGTACAAGGCTTGATTATCTTGGAGCGTTATATGCCACAATTATATCAATAGCTATATGTATAGCAATTAGCTACTATATCCTATACAAATCAAACATAAGAATTGCCTTTTGGAATCTAATGAGCTTTATCCTAAGCTTGATATCAGCCTTTATTTCATATGTCTTTAGTATTATATTTAGAGCCGTCTTTTTATATGGTAGCTTTAGCTTTGTAGCTGAGCTTTCATTATTCAGTATAGTCTTTTTATCGGTATATAGCCTGCTTGTTACATTTCTTTGGTTTATAAAGCGCACAACTATTAGTACATCAGCATATAGTAATTTGGGATGTGATGGTAAATGAGCGCTAAGCTAGATGAATTTAAGGAGTTTGTAAAAAGACATCCGCTACTTAAGCTAGAGGTCATGGAGCGCAGAAAAACCTGGCAGGAAATATATGAGGACTACGTGCTTTTAGGTGAGGATAGCTTTGATGAATTTAAGGAAGAAAAAAAGACAACCACCGATATAAAGAAGACTGGCACCTCAGCAAGCACTGAGGATTTAATTAAGCAGGTTGTTGGGTATGCTAAAAAGCTTGATCCTGACACTATAACTAAAACGGTAACTAGCATTCAGAAGGTTATTGAGCTTTTCTCATCCTTTGGTGGTAGTGCTACCGCAGGTAGTTTAGCAAAAAAGTCAACAGGTGATCCTTTGTTTGATAAGCGCTTTGATGAGTGGTATTAATAATGGATTATATGCTTTATTTATATGAGCATTTGGATTTGCTGATGTATTTGAGATACCACCCAAGATGGTATAAAATCTTATATTATGAGCCCTCATACTTTGATGCATTTATCAAGGAGGCTAAGGCAAGCTTGGGGATAAGAGCGTATGATAAGCTAGAAAGCTTTAAAAAGAATTATAGTATGTTTTACAGCTTGGCCGGTTTATTTAACAAAAAAAAGTAGGCTTATATTTAATGTGAGTTTATGGTAGAATAGATGTGATAAGAGGTGGTATTGTGGAAGAGTTATATGTAGCTAAAATATTAGAAGCACCTGAATTTAAAAGATTATTAGAGCTTAAGGATATTATTAACCAAAGCTATAAAAAGGAAATAATGCTTTTTAAGTCTAAGGAAGCCTTATATTTAGAGGCTTCTGAGCGTAAGGAATATTATCCAAATTTTGAGGAAATAAAAAAAGCCTTCATAGCTGCAAAGGCTGACCTTTATAGCAAGGAAGAGGTATCAGAATATTTTAAGCTTGAACGAGAGCTTCAGGATATGCTTAATAATGATATTAATGAGCTAAAGCAAGCTATCTCAAATAAATTTACCCTAGATAAAATTTTAAAGATATAAAAAAATTAGGTTGTCAAGAAAAAATACTTGACACCTTATTTTTATATGGTATAATACCTATGTAAAATAAAATTAAGAAGGAGTGTATTTATCATGGTTAAAATTAGATTACAAAGATTTGGTGCTCACAAGGCTCCTAAATATCGTATCGTTGCAGCTGACTCTAAGTCTCCTCGTGATGGTAAGTTCATTGAAATTGTTGGCACTTATAACCCACTTACAAACCCTGCAACAGTTACACTAGATGCAGAAAAGGTTCAAGCTTGGTTAGCAAAGGGTGCTCAACCTACAGTTACAGTTAAGAATATCCTAGAAGCAAACAATATCATTAAGTAAGAGGTGTTACTATGATAAAGTTTGAAGAGTTAATTCGCAGTTTAATTCTTCCTTTAGTAGCCCACCCTGAAGATGTTGAGATCATTTCAACTAGTAATGATGAGGCAAATCTAAGCTATCAAGTAAAGGTTAATCCTAGTGATGTAGGGCGTGTAATCGGTAGAAACGGTTATGTTGCTAAGGCAATCCGTACTGTATTATATGCTGGTGCTTCTAAGGAAGGTAAGAAAATTCACCTAGATATTGACAGTAAGTAATTAAGAGTTCAATTCGAACTCTTTTTTTCTTTTCTTAAATTTTGTATAATTTAATTGTTAATTATACATCTATTTTGTATATTAAGGTATTAATATATAAAATGAGAAAGGAGACATTCCAATGAACAATTTAAAGGAAGGCTTTATAATTTGCGATAATGAGGTTAAGAAGAATATCATATTAGAAGCAAAGGGCTTTAAGAATTATATTTTTCTTACACCTAACGATTTGGCCTCTAAGCTATATGGTAGGGCTAATGTCGCTAGTGAGGTCGCTATATGTGAAAGATATGGCCTAGGCTATGAGGAGGCTAATGAAATACTAAGCTATCTGCCTTATATCACTAAAGCACATTATAATAATCCAAAGCTTGATTCCTTAGTAACTATTAAGGATTATTTGATAGCCTCTAATTTATATATAGCTAATGATTTATTCAAATCACGTCTAGCCCAATTTCCAGTAACCTTTATTTATCCTGATGGTAGCAAAAAAACACAAAGACTGATAGAAGAGGTAAAGGAATACACTGAGGTATATATGGTTGATTTAGGTAAGACAGAATATAGCCACAGGGTAAAGCATTTTAAGACTAGGTCTGATGAATGTCTTTATGTGATGAATACTATTTATGATTTATTAGCCTCTGGTGTAGATATCAACAAGATTGTTCTAACAAACATCGATGGAGATTATGAATTTATTTTAAAGAGAATGTCTAGATCATATGGTATTCCTATTAGCTTTACCAAAAGGTCTAATATATTATCAACTGATTTTGCAGCGAAGGTTCTATTCGAGCTTAATAATAGTGAAAGCTTTGAGGAGCTATTATTAAAGCTAGAAAACGAGTCTCCTTACTACAATAAGCTAATAGATATTATTAATAGATATAGGATTAAGAGCTATCCTCCTAAAAGCATGTATGAATTCATTAAGCTTAAGCTAAAGGAAATGCAATTTGATGGCTTAGAATATAAGAATGCCGTAAGGGTATCTAATTCATATAAGTTTAAGGATGATGAATATGTCTTCTTCCTAGGCTTTAATTTAGGTAGTGCACCACGCTCATATAATGATGATAAATATCTATCAGATAAGGAGCTAGAGATAATTCATCTAGATACATCATATGATAGAAATGTTTTAGAAAAGGATTTAGTTAAGGGTTTGGTTTTACACACTAAAAACCTATATATATCATATAAGGATTCAGATTCAAAGGATGACTATGAGCCATCTATTCTAATTACTGAATTAGGTATGTTGAAGGAGGAACCAGTAATAGGTGTGGGCTACTCTCCTGTTGAGGATGACTTGAGGCTTTCTTTAGCATTTGATGCGTTATTAAAATATAAGACAGATTCTGAATTATTTAAATACGATATTAATCATATTAAATATAATAGCTATGATAATAAGTTTAAGGGAATAGTAAAGGAGCGCTTAAATAAACGCTTTAGCCAGCGTAAGCTTAAGCTTTCATATTCCTCTATGAAAACATATCTAGCTTGTCCATTTTCTTACTTTGCAGATAGAATATTATATTTGAATGAGTTTGTTCCAAATATGGCTGCAAGGCTAGGCTCATATTCTCATGGTGTATTAGAGGATAGCTATAAGGATGGCTTTAATTTTGATGCGAGCGTTATAGCTAGAGCTAATGAATATGCTGAGGATTCAAAGGATCGCTTTTACTTTAATAAGATGATTGATACCCTAAGAGCCCTAGTAGATTTCAATAGAACCAATGAGGGTAAGTCAAGGCTAGACAATGTAACGATGGAGCCTAATATTGTATATGATAGAGAGGGCTTTTTATTTGAGGGCTATGTTGATAAGCTATTATATACAATTATAGATAATGATGTATATGCCGTTATTATTGATTATAAGACTGGTAAGGATATTGCAAGCCTAGATAACGTTGAGGATGGCTTTAATTTACAGCTACCTTCATATGTATTTTTACTTTCTAACTATGAGCCATTTAAGAATAAGAATATTAATCTGATAGGTATTTATTTACAAAAGGTTAATATGATTGCCCTAAAGGGTAGTGAAAATATCGAGGCTCAAAGAAACAAATCCTTTATGCTACAGGGCTACACAATAAATGAATATGAGCTCTTAAATCTATTTGATCCTGAATATTACCAAAGCCCATACATTTATGGTATGAAGACATTAAAGGATGGTCAATTTGCTAAGTCAGCTAAGCTTATCAAGCGTGAGGATGTTGATATGCTAAGAGAGCTAGTTGAGGCAACAATTCATGCAAGTGCAAGTGGAATTCAAAATGGTGAATTTAAAATAGCACCAAAGGAAATTGATGGTAAAAATCAATCATGTATGTTCTGTAAATATAATGATATATGCTACAGGACTATTGACGATGTAGTTAGCTTAACTAAGAAGCCTTTTGGCAGCAGTGAGGAGGATGAGCATGGCGTGGACTAAGGAACAAAATTTAGCGATATATACTCGTGGCTCTAACATTGTAGTTTCAGCTGGTGCCGGCTCTGGAAAAACTGCGGTCTTATCAGAGCGTATGCTTGACTTTGTGCTTAAGGGCAACAATATTACAGAGGCATTAGTTCTTACTTTCACTAATGCAGCAGCAAGTGAAATGAAAGAGCGTATTAGAAAAAAGCTAATTGATAATAAGCTATATCACCAGGCTGCCCTAATTGATAGTGCCTACATTACTACCTTTGATGCCTACTCATTAGGTCTTGTTAAAAAATATTCCTATAAGCTAGGAATTTCTAAGAATATTAAAATAATGGATAAGGCTCTTGAGACAGTTGTAAGATCAAGAATAACAAGAGGCTTATTTACTGAGCTTTATGAGGCTAAGGATGAAAGATTCTTATCCTTACTAACTAAATACACTAAGCAGGATGATAAGGATCTTCATAATATCCTTAACACTATTGCTGCTAAGCTAGAGCTTATTATTGATTTAGATAAATTCATCGAAAGCTATGAAGAGGTATTTTTCAATGATGAGCACTTAGATAAGATGGTATGTGAATATGAAAGGCTAACCCTAGAGGCAGTTAAGACATACACCTATGGGCTTAATGAGCTTGCATCCTTTGCCCTTGCTGATGGACCATCACAGGTGCTATATGAAGGCTTAATACAAATTATCAATGAGCTTAATGAGCTAAAGAGCTATGATGATTTATATATGCGCATTAGTGCTTTATCTCATCCTAGAGTAAATAGGCTTTCCTCACAAACAGTTAAGGATTTAAAGAAAAGAGCTGATGATAGCCTAAAGAAGCTAAAGACTAAATATTTCAGCAAGTATGTCTTTACATTAGATATGAAGGCAGAAATTCTATCAATAAAGAATGATACCTTATACCTGCTAGAGCTTTGTATGATAATTAAGAATAGGTTATTTGAATACAAAAAGAGTATTTCCTCATATGCATATGTTGATATCGCAATGATGGCAATAAAGCTTGTTAGAGAGGATATAGAGGTTAATGAGGCATTAAAATATGGCTTTAAGGAAATACTGATTGATGAATGTCAGGATACCTCTGATATTCAAGAGGCCTTCATTAATTCAATTGCTAATAACAACGTTTATATGGTTGGCGATATTAAGCAAAGCATTTATCGCTTTAGAAATGCAAACCCTTATATTTTTAAGTCAAAGTATGATAATTACTCTAAGGGCAATGGCGGAATCAAGATTGACCTACTTAAAAACTTTAGATCAAGAAGCACTGTCCTAGATGATATCAACCTTCTATTTAATAAGCTAATGACAGAGGATTGTGGTGATGCTAGCTATAGGCTTGATCATCAAATGAATTATGGTTTGGTTAAGTATGATGAGCACAAGCCAACAGCTGACTATGGCTATAATACTGAAATGCTTACCTATAGCGACTTAGAGGAATATAAGGATTATAGCAAGGAGGAGGTTGAGGCCTTTATCGTTGCTAAGCATATTAAGGATACAATCGCATCTGAAATGAAGGTGTTTAGAGGTGGAGAGTTTAAGGAAATAGCATATGGTGATTTTGCAATATTAATTGATAAGGCTAAAAGCTTTGTTACCTTTAAGCAAATCTTTGAGCATATGGGTATTCCTCTTTCAATAGAAGGTGATCTTGATTTAAAGGATTCAATACTACCTAAGCTATTTAGTAATATACTTACCCTAATATATAAAAAGAAAAATAAAGCATATGATACAGAATATAAGCATATGCTTGCATCTATAGCAAGAAGCTTTATTTATGAGGAAACTGATGATGCTATCTATAGAATGCTTGTAGAAAATGAATATGGCAAAATTCATGATGATTTTAGATATCTAGCCAGCCTACAAGATATTAGCTATTCTGATTTGTTCTTTGAAATAGTAAATAAGCTTGATATTTATTCTAAACTACCTTTAATTGGCAATATAGAAAATTCATTAGTAATTCTAGAATATATTCATAATATGTTTATATCCTTAAATGATGCGGCAATGAGCCTATATGACTCAGTGGAATATTTAAATGAGGTTTTCAAATCTAGCCTAGATCTAAAATATAATGTGAAGAATGATTCATCTAAAAGCGTTAGAATAATGACAATTCATAAGTCAAAGGGATTAGAATTTCCAGTTGTATATTTTCCACTGCTTTCCTCACAATTTAATAAGGAGGAGCAAAAGAGCGCTGTAGGCTATGATAAGAAATATGGCTTTTATATTCCGTTTGTTGATGATGGTAAGAGCGACACAATTATCAAGCCTTTAGTAGTTGATGGCTTGGCTAAGGCTGATGTATCTGAAAAGGTAAGGCTATTATATGTTGCCTTTACAAGAGCAAGAGAAAAGATGGTACTAGTTTCATCTGATTATTTTGATGAGGTAATTGATAATAAATACACATGCTTCAATCAAATGATTAGAGGAGCTCATGTCTTTGATGATTATATAAAGCCAGTATCATTAGAGGAATGTAATATCTCCTTTGATTACAAGCAAAAGAAGAATATTAAAAAAGCTCTAGAAGGAGAGCTAATTAGCTATCAGCCGCTAAGCATAGAGGTAGCCTACAAGAATAAGCGTCATGCATCTAAGGAGCTACATGCTATAGTATCAGATGATTTAGAATATATTCTAGATAAGGGTACAAGAATGCATGAAATACTTGAAAGCATTGATTTAGCTAATCCAAGGCTCGATGATATAGAAATGGATGAAAATGAGAAGGCGATAATTACTAATGTTTTATCTAATGAAATATTTACTAATATTAAAAATGGTAAGGCATATCATGAATATGAATTTTATTATGAAAAGGACAATGATGAAATTCATGGTATAATTGACCTTTTCGTTGAGTATGAGGATTATATAGATATTATTGATTATAAGCTTTCTAATGTTGACAGTGTAGAATATATCAATCAGCTAGAATGCTATAGGGATTTTATTAGAACCAAAACTAATAAGCCTGTAAATATATATTTATTGTCATTAATGAAAAATGAAATCAAGAAATTATAGGAGTTTTTTGCTCCTATTTTTCTTTAATTATAGATTACTATTTGATATAATATATAATGATAAAAGGAGCTGATTTAAATGAACTTTTATAAATGTGGACATATTATGACTACCCATGGCTTAAAGGGTGACCTAAAGGTAAAGAGCCTTTCTGATTTTGATCGTTTTAAGAAGGGTGCTAGGCTATATATATATCATCGAAACGATTATCTAGAGGTTAAGGTTAAAAAGGCTACACCATTTGGTAATTATTTACTTGTAGCATTTGAAGGCTATGAGGATATTAACCTTGTAGAAAAATTCCACAGCAACGATATTTATGTATCAGAGCTAGATAGAAAATCGAAAGAGGATTTAGGTGAGTTTGAATATTATCATTCTGATTTAATTGGTTCTAGTGTATTCAACACATTAGGGGAAGCACGTGGCGTGGTTACTGCAATACGTGAGCTACCTCAAAGTGATTGTCTTGTTATTGATTATGAAGGAAAAAAATGCTTTGTTCCATTTATCAATCAATTCATTGAGGACGTTACTGAAAAGAAAATAATAGTAAAAGAAATTGAGGGATTATTTTGAAAATAACAATCTTAACCTTATTCCCCCAAATGTTTGATGGCTTTTTAGGTGAGTCAATTATTAAACGTGCTATCCAAAAGGGGCTATGTGAAATTGAGTGTGTAGATATAAGGGATTATTCTTTAAATAAGCATAGACATGTTGATGATACTCCATGTGGTGGAGGACAAGGTATGGTGCTTGCATGTGATGTTGTTCATCGTGCAATTCTAGATAACAAAACTGATAAATCACATATTGTGATGATGACACCACAGGGTACAACCTATAATCAAAAAAAGGCAGAAGAATTCAGCAAGCTAGAGGAACTAGTGGTTTTATGCGGTCATTATGAAGGCTTTGATGAGCGCATTAGAAGCTTTGTTGATGAGGAGGTATCTGTTGGGGACTATGTTTTAACTGGTGGTGAAATACCAGCTATGATAATAAGTGATAGTGTAGTAAGATTATTAGATGATGCAATTAGAGAATCATCACATGAGGACGATTCATTTTCAACAGGACTATTGGAGTATCCGCAATATACTAGACCTATTGAGTATGAGGGAATGACTGTTCCTGAGGTGCTACTAAATGGAAACCACAAGCTTATTGCGGAGTTTAGACATAAGGAATCATTAAGAAGAACATACCTAAAGCGTCCTGATTTATTAGAAAGCTATCCACTAACAAAAAAGGATTTAGAAATCCTAGAGGAAATTAAAAAAGAAAATAAGTAAAAAGCAAGATTTTGCATGAGCTGGTAAATACTATTATTGGTGATGATATGATTAAAAGAATATATCATTTAATAGTAGATGCAAAGATACCGACTATGGCAGGAGCTCTTGCTTTTTTTCTTTTTGTAAATGGAGGGTCTTATTTATTTTTATTTGTTACACTATCAATGTATCTACCCTTTGATCTTAATATCATAATTAATGAAGGAATTAGTGATGGACTATTGAGGGATTTTTTATTGTATTTAGTAAATCATTCTGCAAATCTAAATTATTCTATCTTTTTAATTATTACAAGTATTTACTCGTCCTCAAGCCTTTACTATCATTTTATGCATATAGGCGAGCAGCTTTCTAAAACACCTCAGGAGCATAAGATATCTAAAAGAGTAAGGGCGTTAGCTTTAGTATTTTTGTTTTTAGTTCTAATATCATTAATCATCATAGCTATGAGCCTAATCGGTAGCTTATTAAGTATACCGTACAGAACAGTTTTGATTATTTCTATTATAGGTATTTTATTTATAATGCTATATATTGGAAATGTTTTAATATTTCATACTAACAAAAAAATAATGAAGGGTGTATTGTTTTCTCTTGCTTATGTTGTCCTCTTTACAATATTATTTGTCGTTTATCTTTCTTATTTTTCTAACCTTAAGGTTGTGTATGGTGTGTTTTCATCCTTAATTGTTTTTATGTTTTATATATATATTTTATGTATAGGGGTTCTTTTAGGTATTTATGTAAATAGTAAAAATTTAGATGTATTTCGATTGTTATTAGGTAAATAATAATGCTGGAGTTGAAAAAATGAAAAAGATTATTTTAATTATTACAGGTATAATTTTGTTGTTTGCATCTTTTCAAGCAGAGGCTAAAAGCTTTGGTGTTTCACCTAATAAGGCAGGTATTAGACCGGTAATGGATGCAAGCACTATCTTAGATAATGATGGTAAATGGATAGGCTCTGATGATAAAAGAATATATCTTACCTTTGACTGTGGATATGAAAATGGATATACAGAGGATATATTAGATACCCTAAGCAAAAATAATGTTAAGGCAATATTTTTCATAACTGGTCATTATTTAGATAGTAGCACTGATATTGTAAGGCGCATGCTAGATGAAGGTCATATTATTGGCAATCACACAACTAGCCACAAGGATTTTACAAAATCATCTAATGAGGAAATATTAAAGGATATTAAATCCTTAGAGGATAATTTTTACAATAGGTTTAATATACCTATGAGTAAATATGTTAGACCACCACGCGGTGAGTATAGTAATGAAAGCCAAGCTCTACTTAAGGAAAATGGATATAAGTCAGTCTTCTGGTCCTTAGCCTACGTAGATTGGAATAAGGATCAATATCATGGCAATCATTATAGCTACAATAAGGTTATGAATAAAATACATAATGGTGCGGTTATTCTTATGCATACAGTCAGCAAGGATAATGCAGTTGATTTAGATGACATTATTAAGGAATTAAAATCACAAGGCTATGTATTTTCTAATGTTGATGAATTATTTAATATTTAATTAGCTAATTATGTGTTATAATATCTACAAGTAGTGAGGTGGAATTATGGCACATAATTTTATTATTACATCAGATGACAGATTAGCTGCATATAAAAAGGTTGATGAAATATCTTCTAAATTTGATTCAACATATGAGCGCGCCTCTATTGATCTTCAGGAGGAGGGCTTATATCAGCTTGTTGATGAGTTAAACACTGTATCATTATTTGCTGAGCCTAAGCTTATTGTGGTTAAGTCAAGTGAGCTATTATTTACAAGTAAAAATGAAAAAGCCTTTAATGAATTAATAAAGGCAATGAACAATATTGAAAATGAAAATGCATTGATTTTTGTATTCCTAGAGAAAATAGACTTTGAAAACGAGAAGTATCAAAAAATCAAGAAGGCATCATCATATGTTGATGTTAAAATAAAGAATATACCTCTTAATGAGTACGCAGAAAAATCATTTAATGAAGAGGGATATACTATAACACCTCAGGGCTTATCGCTTCTTCAAACGTATGTTGATAGCTTAGAAACTATGGAAAATGCTATTGAGATTTTAAAGTGCTATAAGGCAGAGGATAAGAAGATAGATGATAAGGATGTAGTTAAGATGATTAACGCTCCTTTAGAGGATAATGTATTTGATTTAGTTGATGCAGTAATCTACGATAATAAAAAGCAGATTATGAAATGCTACAACGATCTAAAGATCAAAAGCATTCAGGCTACATATATAATTGCTTTATTGGTTAAAAAATTCCAAGAGATGTATAACGTTAGTGTTTTGATTAAGGCTAACACCTCTCAGGATAGTATTGCCAATCTATTTGGTATATCATCAGGTAGAGCATATTATATGATAAAAAATGCTAAGCAAACTACATTAGATGTTATTAAGAAAAAGCTATCTTTATTAAATGAGCTAGAATATAATATTAAAATTGGTAAGATAGAACAAAATATAGGCTTAGAATTGTTCTTTTTGAAATAATAAGGAGTTTTTTTACTCCTTTTTATATTTAACTTGTATAAATCGGTGCATTTGTTTCAAATGTGTTTCGTATGTATGTTTTTTAGTTTAATCATTTATAAATATATCTTATAATTTAATCAGAATGAATTTCGGGGGTTTATATGAAGAAATTTAAAAATCTACTTTTAGCTTTATTATTAGTGCTATCTTTAGCATCATGTGATTTTGGTGGTAATGAAAATAGCAATAATAATAATGACAATCAAACAAATGAAAATGAAGGTAATGAAAATGGCGGAGGACAAGAGGAAGTCTATAAGCTTGATACTCCAACCATTTCTTTAGATGGAACTTTAGTTCGTTGGAGAAAAATAGACAACGCTACATCATATGTTGTTGATGTAAATGGTGTTGAATATCCTTCAAATGGTACATACACAATCAACGAAACTGAAGCTGGAACTTATGTTATTAAGGTTAAAGCAATTGATGCAAATAAGGTATATCAAGACAGTGATTACTCAAACGAGGTAACATATGTAGTTGAGGCTGTTGTTGTTTTAGATGAAACTAAGGTTTACCTTGTAGGTGATTCTACTGTATGTGCATTTAGTGATAATTATTATTTCCCTAGATATGGATATGGTACTCAAATTGGTAATTATTTAGATTCTAAGGCTTCAATCGTTAACCTTGCGTTATCTGGTAGAAGCTCATTAAGCTTTATTCAAGAGGCTAATTATACTACATTGAAGTCAAGCATTAAGGCTGGCGATTATTTAGTAATTGGCTTTGGTCATAATGACGAAAAGAGTGATGATGCCTCTAGATATTCTGAGCCATTAGGTTCAATTGAAACAGTTGGTTCATTTAAGTATAACCTATATAATTATTATATTAAGGTTGCACAAGAGGCTGGTGCTACTCCAATTTTATGTACTCCAGTTGTAAGAGCAAACTCTGCAAATAATTATACTGGTTCAAGTGGTCACGTTACTAATGGTGCCGATTATTCAGACGTTATTGTAGCATTAGGTGAAGAAACTGAAACTACAGTTATTAACCTAACTGATATGACTAAGGAATTATATACATCAGTTGGATATCAAGAGGCAATTAAGTATCATGCATGGACTACTCAGGCAAGTGGCTCTGTTGATAATACTCACTTAAATATTTATGGTGCTAAGATGGTTGCATATATGTTTGCATCTGAATTAGCAAAAACTAATAATCCATTAGCTAAGTATGTATTAGACGATATTAAAGCTCCAACAGAGGCTGATAGAATCTCAAATCCTAATTTCGTTCCAACAGCTTATGCAGCACCTGAGCTAAATTACTACACAGCACCTGAACATTACGTAACATTAACTGATGGCTGGTATGGTACTGGCTTTGGTGATACTGGTGGAAGTCCATCATCTGCAGTAAATGGTTATCTAGCTAAAGAAGAGGTTGCTGGTACATTTATTGTAGGTCAAGATTCTACACTTGCAAGTGGAAGCAGTAAGGGTAAGATTACATCAACTGAAGGTATTGCCTTCTTATTTAGACAGGTTAATAAAAATAAGAACTTTACATTAACTTGTGATGTTAAGGTTATTGCAGAAACAGATAAATCACAAGCAGGCTTTGGATTAATGCTAAGAGATGATTGCTACATCAATCTAAGCAAGGCTGATGCAACAATCTTAAGCAACTATGTTGCAGCCGGAATGTATGGCTCTTCATCTTCAAAAACAAGTGTTGTATATTCACGTGAAAACAAGGCATTAACTACTGCAGCAGCTACACTTGATGGCTTATATCAAACTAATGATACTGCGCAATTATCTATCGTTAGATTAGGTCAAGTAGTTACTTGTACAGTTGTTTATAAGGGCCAAACATATACTAAGACATATACAGATTTTGACTTTGTTGCAATCGATAACGAATATATGTATATTGGTATGTATGCAACACGTGGTACAGTTTGTGAATTTACTAACGTAGAATTTGCAATCACTGGTGACGCTATTGAAGCATAATTACAACTAGGCTTTATTCATATTATTTTTTTCCAAGGCTACTAGCAACGACTAGTAGCTTTTTTCATTAAAAAAAGAGAATCGATTGATTCCCTTAGCTTAATAGTACATCTATACATTTATGATTTAGTATTGTTCTTGTAAGCTGCTCCATCTCCTCAGGAGTTTCCTTCTTGCTTTCAGACCAACGTGAAAGTAGCGATGTCATTATTGAATATTTTAGGTCTGTAAGATAAATGTTATCGAAGTTTGATGGCTCGTGACGCTTAATACAATTTTTTATTAAACCCATATTTTGATGAGAAATAATATGAATTAAATCACGATGCTTAACCCAATATTGAAAGAAGAATAATAATTGGTTTTCTTGACCAACCTTTTGAGTTAAATATCGATTATAAAAAAATTCAAGCATTACATCTAGAACATCAATTACATTATTAAAGTTTCTATAGAAGGTTGATCTTGATACACCACAATCCTCCTTAATGTCAGCTATTGTAACCTCGTTAAGAGGCTTAACTAATAGTATACGTCTTAATGATTTGTAGATTTTCTTTTGACTATCTAATGCTTTTTTATTTGATTTTAATTCTGCCATATTATCACCATCTGTTTACTTCTTTATCTAAATTATACATTATATATATTTTTTTGTAAAACAAAAAGACACCCTCAGGTGTCTTTTGTCTCTACTTAAAGATAATCTATTACTTTAATGTATTAACTGCAGAAGCTAATTCAGACTTGTTTCTAGAAACATAGTTCTTATGAACGATTCCCTTAGATTGAGCCTTATCTAGCTTCTTGTAAGCTAAATTTAAAGCTAGAGTAGCCTTTTCAACGTCCTTAGCAGCAACAGCAGCGTATACAGCCTTCATTGCAGTTTTTAATGATGATTTAAAAGCCATGTTAGCTTGTCTTGATACTTCGTTAGTACGAACACGTTTAGCTTGTTGTTTAATGTTTGCCATACTTTCACCTCCGCATTCACAATGCATACAATATTATAACATCAGTGTCAGTTTAAATCAAGAACAAAAATTGAAAAAATTGTATTTAATTGGTATTAGAAAAATAATTGGTGAAAAAATATATTAAAAGGGTGATTATTATGTATAAGTCAAGAACTGATATGGCAGTAGAGGATATGAATTTAGGATTTAAGTATGACATTGAGCATACTATTAATGATATGATATTTAAAAAGCTGACTGTTGATGAAGCGATATCTAAAAAAATAAATAAGAATCAAGGTATATATTATAATATAGATAATATCGATTATATATTAAACAAAAAAACACTCATCGGAATAATATGCTCAATTATTCAGGATGTGCTAATTGATTTAGAACTTGAAAATAAAAGGCTATCCATCTTAGCTATAGGCTTAGGAAACACTGGTATTACTCCGGATTCCTTAGGGCCGCTAACCATCAGTAAGCTTAAAATCAATAGACATATCAATGAAAATGTAATGTATAAAATAAGTGCTATATCACCAGGAGTTATGGCTCAAACTGGTATGGAAACAAGTGAAATAGTAAAGGCATTGTGTGATGATTTTAAGCCTGATTTGGTAATAGTTGTAGATGCGCTAGCATGTAGCGTTCCTTCACGTATGTGTCACAGCATTCAAATATCAACAGCTGGAATTAACCCTGGTGCTGGTGTTGGAAACAACCGAAAGGAAATATCGCATTTATCTTTAGGAGTACCAGTTTTAGCAATGGGAGTTCCAACTGTATGTGATGTTGATGTATTTTCAAAGGAAATAGAAAATATATTTTTTGTAACACCTAATGATATTGATAAAGCAATGGATGCCTTATCTAATATTATTGCCGAAGGAATTAATTTATCCTTTAGAAATGACTAATAATTTTAACTTTCATTATTGAATACTTCAAATTTTGTAATATAATTGTATTGTATGATTTAAAAAAACGATTCATTTGGGAAAAATAATATTTATACTTTATTTTACGAATATTAGTGGTATAATATTAATGTTTTTATGTAGAGGGGGGAAACCAATGATTAAGCAAGCCTTTGATAATGAATTATATTTAAGAATTCAAAGAGAAGAAATCATGAAACGAATTGAAAGCTTTGGAGACAAGCTTTACCTAGAATTTGGTGGTAAGCTGTTCGATGATTACCATGCTGCAAGAGTTTTACCAGGATTTAAGCCAGATAGTAAGCTTAGCATGCTTTTAGGCTTAAAGGAAAAGGCAGAGATTATTATTGTTGTTAATGCTGATGATATCAATTCGAACAAGGTTAGAAATGATATAGGTATTACATATCAATCTGAGGTTGAAAGATTAATAGATGCTTTCAATGAGGTTGATCTTTACGTATCTAGTGTTGTTTTATCATTCTATCAAAATACTCCTCTTATTGAGGCCTTCACTACAAAGCTAGAAAAGAACGGCATCAAGGTTTATAAGCATTTTAAAATTAATGGTTATCCTCAAAATATCCCACTAATTGTTAGTGAGGATGGTTTAGGTAAAAATGAATATATTGAAACAACAAGACCTCTTGTTGTCATTACAGCTCCAGGACCTGGCTCAGGAAAGATGGCTACATGCTTATCTCAGCTATATCATGATAACAAAAAGGGTGTTAGAGCTGGTTACGCAAAATATGAAACCTTCCCTGTATGGAACCTATCATTAGGTCATCCAGTTAATTTAGCATATGAGGCAGCAACTGCAGATCTAAATGATATTAATATGATTGACCCTTATCATTTAGAAGCCTATAGTAAGCTAGCTGTTAATTATAATCGTGATGTAGAGGTGTTCCCTTTATTAAAGGCAATCTTTGAAAAGATTTATGGCTCAAGCCCTTATCAATCACCTACTGATATGGGCGTAAATATGGCAGGCTTTGCAATAGTGGATGAGGAGGCTGCAGATAAGGCATCTAAGGAGGAAATCATTAGAAGATATTATCAAGCGCTTAAGAATAATTTCTTTGGTAAATATTCTGATGATGCTGTATTAAAAACAGAAATGCTTATGAATAAGCTTTCTATTTCAAGTGCTGATCGTAAATGCGTACAGCCATGTATCGTTAAGGCTGAGCTTGAAGGTGAGCCTTGTATGAGCTTAGAGCTACATGATGGTACTATCATAACAGGAAAGCGAACTAAGCTATTTGGTCCACATGCTGCACTTTTACTAAATGCACTTAAGCATCTAGCACATATTGATGATTCTATTCCTTTACTTTCTCCAGGTGTAATAGGTCCTATTCAGGATTTAAAGGTATCATCACTTAAAAACCGTAATCCAAGATTACATGCTGAAGAGGTGTTAATTGCCTTAGCTATTCAAGCTAACACAAATCCACTTTCTGATATAGCTTTAAAGCAGCTTCACAAGCTTAATGGCTGTCAAGCTCACTCATCTGTCATCTTACCAGATAGTGATCTTGCTACATTTAAGAAGCTTGGGGTAGATGTTACAGAGGAGCCTATAAGCTTTGCTAAGCGTCTATATACAAAACAATAGTATTTTTAGGCTGATTTATTCAGCCTTTTATTTTTATCCATAATATGACACCTATGATAAGTATAATTAATTTGGTGATTAGCAATGAACAAAAAAATAGCAATTATAGTTATTTGTATTATTTTTTGTGCTTCAATAATGATTGCAGGTGCAATGGGACAATCTAGTGGTAGCACAGATGAGGATTATGATTCGGCTTATTATGTAGATTCAAAAAACAATATAATAAGTAGGCTTGCAAAAATATGTGATAGCTGCTGTTATTATGCTGTGGATATAGTTTTAGATGGTATTTCTATGCTTGTTTCTATAGTTATTGGTGAGTAGAAAATGTAGTCATTTTATTGTAAATAATACTTATAATGTGATATAATACTATAGATGGTATTTTAGAAGGAGAAGTATTATATGACATTACCTAATAAACTAACATTGCTAAGAATACTGTTAATTCCTGCAATGATAATTATTTATTATATTCCTTGGTTTAAGGGAACAATTGTATTTTTAGAGGTATCATGGTTATACCTAATTACAGCGATCATTTTTATAGTGGCATCTTGTACAGATTTCTTAGATGGCTATATTGCAAGAAAATACAATCTAGTTACTACATTTGGTAAGCTTGCAGACCCACTAGCAGATAAGATGCTAACATTCTCTGCAATGGCAATCTTAATGGTTGATGGTTATATTCCTATGTGGGTGTTTGTAGTAATCCTAATTAGAGAGTTTACGGTATCAGGAATTAGAATGATTGCGATTGAGCGCGGAGAGGTAATTGCTGCAGGTAAGCTTGGTAAATTTAAGACTGCAACAACTATGGTGGCAATCATTGTTCTATTATTTTCTGGGTTACATCAATATGTTAATCTTGCCGGCTCAATTTTAATGTATGCAGCATGTGCATTAACAATTATTTCAGGTATTGAATATTTTTGGAATAGTAGAAAAATCATTTTTGAATCAATTTAATTTTAGAAATTAAAGAAAATTGACTATATATTATATAGGAGGTAATTATATATGGCTGACAACAGACAACAAGCCCTAGAGGCGGCTCTAAAGGGTATAGAAAAGGAATTTGGTAAGGGCTCAGTAATGCGTCTTGGTGATGTGGTTGAACAAAAGATAGAGGTTATTTCGTCTGGTTCAATTTCATTAGATAGAGCGTTAGGTGTTGGTGGATACCCTAAGGGAAGAATTATTGAAATTTATGGACCTGAGTCATCTGGTAAGACTACGTTTGCATTACACGCACTTGCAAATGCTCAAAAGAATGGTGGATATGCTGCGTTTATTGATGCAGAGCATGCGCTTGATCCAGTATATGCAAAGAATCTTGGTGTAGATATTGAAAACCTAATTTTATCTCAACCTGATTCTGGTGAACAAGCATTAGAAATCGCAGAAGCATTAATTAAATCAGGTAGCGTTGATTTAATCGTAGTGGATTCAGTTGCCGCATTAGTTCCAGAGGCAGAGCTAAATGGTGATATGGGTCAATCTAATGTTGGTCTTCATGCAAGACTAATGTCACAAGCAATGCGTAAGCTGGCTGGTATCATCAGTAAGACTAAATGTGTTGCAATTTTCATCAATCAAATTCGTGAAAAGGTTGGTGTAATGTTCGGTAACCCTGAGACAACTACAGGTGGACGTGCATTAAAGTTTTTCTCTTCAGTTAGATTAGATATTAGAAGAGGAGAAGCAATTAAGGATGGTACTAATATTTTAGGTAACCGCACAACTATTAAGGTTGTTAAGAACAAGGTTGCTCCACCATTTAAGAATGCTGAGGTAGAAATCATTTATGGTGAAGGTATTTCACGCTTAGGTGAAATTGTTGATTTAGCTGTTCAATCAGACATTATCTTAAAATCTGGCTCTTGGTTCTCATATGAAGGAAACAAGATTGGTCAAGGTAGAGAAAATGTTAAGGAATATCTAAATCAAAACCCTGAGATTGCTGCTGAAATAGAAGCAAAAATTAGAGGATAATATGTATGGCTCCAATTATGGAGCCTTTATTATTTGTTACAAGAAGTATAATTTTATAAATTAAATCAAAAACCTTTGACATTATAGCTAGTTTTTGAGATAATACTTATTGGAAATAAATATACCTTAAAAGGGGAGTAGCTAATATTCTATAATCGTCATCACGATTTATATCCGGTTATAGAAGTCTGATGTTTAGATAAGCAAGACCTTTGTTCAAAGCAGTTTGAATAAGGTCTTTTATTTTTTGAAAACTATGGAGGAAAATATGAACGAAGAAAAAAAGGTAATGACATTAGAAGAATTAGAAAAAGAATTTAATTCTGATTTAACGGTTGGTTTAACAGATGCACAAATTGAAGCTAACCGTGCTAAGTATGGAAAGAATGCATTAGAGGAGAAGAAAAAGACTCCACTAATTTTAAAGTTCTTAGCTCAATTTAAGGATCCATTAATCATTATCCTTATTGTTGCTGCTATTGTTTCTGTAGTAGTAGATAGAAAGGAATGGATTGAATCTGTTATTATTGCGGTGGTAGTACTATTAAATGCAATATTAGGCTTATATCAAGAAAATAAAGCTGAAAAGAGCTTAGAGGCATTAAAGAAGATGAGTGCTGCAACTTGTAAGGTTGTAAGAAATGGTAGCCTACAAACAATTAATGCTGATGAATTAGTTGTAGGTGATATTATCAATATTGAAGCTGGTGATTCAATTCCTGCAGATGCAAGAATTATTGAATATTCAAATTTATATCTCGCTCAAACTGATAGGGAGTCACTAAATCCATAGCGTCAAACTGGATCAGATTGATCTTTTGCGCCAATACCGAATAGATG
>JAZNYN010000039.1:0-4904 GCA_045594405.1 Anaeroplasma sp. | reverse complement strand
TATATAATAAAGCTAATAAAATATGATATACTCAAATAGGTGGTGAAGAAAATGAGCTTTGATGGTGTATTACTACATAAATTATTGGAAGAATTTAATATTTTAAAAACAGGTAGAATCTCTAAAATTGTTGAAAATGGTACTACTGATTTTATTCTAACTATTAGACCTAATAGGTCAAATTATAATCTAATGCTATCATTTTCTTCTAATTATGCAAGAATTCATTTTACAGATAAAAAATATGATACTGTACTTAACCCAAGAAGCATTACAATGCTTTTAAGAAAGCACATTGAAGGATATTTTATCGATGATATTTACACCTTCAATAATGACCGTGTAATTACCTTTAAGCTAACAGGCTATAATGAAATGCAGGTGAGAAATACTAAATATTTAATTTGTGAAATAATGGGTAGATATTCAAATATGATTCTTACAGATAATAACTTTGTTATTATTGAAGCATTAAAGCGTGATGGTGTAGGTGAATTTAATCGAACTATTTTACCTAATGCAACATACGAGTATCCACAAAATAATAAGCTAGATCCCTATAGCTTTACTAAGACTGAATTAATAAGCCTAATCGATAATAAAGATATCAGTACTCCTAAGGATTACATGGACATATTTAATGGTGTATCAGCAGCTCTTGCAAGCTATGTATGTAGCTTTGATAACCATCAGGAGGCATTTTATGATGCTATTAATCTAGCTTGTGCACCCTCTACCTTTAAAACTGAAAAAGGAAAGCTTGACTTCTACTTCCATCCTCTTAATAACGAAGTAGTAGATAGCTATCAAACCATTTCTATGATGCTTGATGAATTTTACTATAAGGTGGACCTACAAGCTAAGGTAAGACTTAAAACAAACGATTTAAAGGCATTTGTTGAAAGGCAGCTAACTAGATTAGAAAAGAAAAAAATCAATCTAGCAAACGACCTAAAGGATGCATTAAATTCCGATAAGGATAAGCTTTATGGTGAATTGTTATTATCATACCCTCATTTAAAGGAAAAGCATGATAAGGTAACTGTACTAAACTATTACACTAACGAGAATATAACAATTAGCCTCGATCCAAAACTAGATGTTATTGGTAACTCAAGTAAATATTATAAAAAATATCAAAAAGCTAAGAATGCTGTAAATCATCTAGAGGAGCAAATTAAGATTACTGAAAATGAAATTGAATATTTCACAGTATTAAGATATCAAATTTCTAATGCTTCTATAAATGAGGCTTTAGAAATCCAAGATGAGCTAATCGAAAATAAATACCTATTAAAAAAGACAACAAAAAATAATAATCGTAAGCAAAAAATGAAGCTTCTAACATATGAGCTAGATAATGGCACATTGATATCTGTTGGTAAGAATAACCTTCAAAATGAATATCTTACACACAAGCTTGCGACTGGAAATGAAATGTGGTTCCACATTCAAAAGGGTGCTGGCTCACATGTTGTGGTTCATAATTCTTCTGAGCTTACTGAAGAGGAAATTAGAACTGGTGCGATATTAGCAGCTTATTACTCATCATATAGTGACTCATCAAGCGTAGCAGTTGACTATACAAGAATTAGAACAAATAAAAAGGTTCCAGGTAAAAAGGGTTCATTTGTAATCTATACAAATCAAAAGACTATATACATTGATCCTGATATCAATATTATAAAGAAGCTTAAGGAGAAAAGATAATGAACGCTTATAAAAAATTTGGCTACTTCTATGATGAGGTTATGGCGTCCCTTAATTATGACCTATGGCTTGAATTTATCGAACAATTCCTTAAGCCTGGTGATAAGGTGCTTGATCTTGCTTGTGGTACTGCAACCCTAGTAACAATGCTAACGCTAAAGGGTTGGGAGGCTGAAGGCCTTGACCTATCTGAATCTATTATCGAAATAGCAAATGAAAAAAGAAAAATAAATAGACTAAACTTTAATTTATATGTACAGGATATGACTAAATTCCAAACCCACAAAAAGTATAATATGATAACATGCTTTTTTGATTCTGTAAATTTCTTAGAATCAATTGATAAGGTAAAAAAAATGTTTGATTGTGCATATAAGCATCTAGAGGATAAGGGCTTATTCATAATAGATATTTTCTCTAAAACACTTCTAAACGAATATGATGGAAGCCAAATCATTGAGGATTATGAAACATTTAAAATCGATTGGAAGACAAAAAAAATATCACCAACATCCTTAAAGCATACAATTGCCATAGATGATGGTGATGAAAATTTTATTGAAACATATAAAGAATATTATTACGACATTAAAGAACTAAACCACAAAGGGTTTAAGCTAATTAAAATCAGTGGTGATTTCAACGATGATTACGAGCCTGAGGATGAAAGAATCCTTTTGGTTTATGAAAAATTATAATTTATCTAATTCAATAATTACATTTTCAAGAGTTTCTATAAATTCATCTATACGTTGAAGATTATAGAACTCTTTTTTAAATTCTAAACATAAATCTGATGCATCTCTATATAAAATATCAGAGCCTATATTAAGTGATACACCCTTTACACTATGAACGATTCGATAAAGCTCTTCATAGTTTTTTTCATCATAAGCGTTATGAAGCATATTTTTAGCATCACGATAGCTATTACAAAAGCTTTTCTTAATTTTTTGGAAAATATCCTCGCTATTTGCTAAATACATTAACGCTATTTTTTTATCTACATACATAGAAATTCCCCACCGTTTCTTTTTAAAATTAGAATTCTAAATTGCCGTCAGCAGTAACCTTTAATGCTTTACTATAGAAGCACTTTAATGCCTTAATAAGCTCATCTAAATCCTTACTACCAGCAGTTTCATATGCTGAATGCATTGATAGCTGAGCCAAGCCAATATCTACTGAATGAATAGATACATGACCTAAGGATATGCAGCCTAATGTAGAGCCACCAGGTACATCACTTCTATTTGTGTTCAATTGATAAGCTGCACCTGCTTGTTCACATATTGTCTTAAAATATGCCAATGTTAAGCCATCTGTAGAATATGAGCCCCTTGCAGCATTCTTTACTACAATACCCTTATTCATATGACAAGCATTTGTTTGGTCATATTTACCAGGATAATTTGGATGATATGCATGGGCATTATCAGCTGAAACAATAAATGAGCTTGCAAGAGCTACCTGATAATCTTCATTTGATTTTCCTAAAGAAACCATTACTCTTTGTAATACAGAATCTAAAATTGTAGAGGCTGCACCTTGTCTAGTTCTTGAACCTATTTCTTCATTATCAAATAATGCACATACATTAATTGATGAAGAATTACTAGAAGCTATAAATGCCTTTAGGCATCCAAATGAGCATTCTAGATTGTCAATTTGTGGAGCCATAATAAATTCATTCTTTGGTCCAACTAGCATACCTCTATCAATCACTGCTAGATATAAATCTGATGATACAATATCATCCTTAGATATACTATATTTATCAGCAATCATTTGATATAAATCTGGATTATCAGTTCCTAAAATAGGAAGAAGATCAATCTGAGGATTTAAAGCTACACCCTTATTTAGTTCAGGATAATAATGAATTGAGCAATTAGGAATCATGCACACAGGATTTTCTAAATTAACATTTAAAGTATTAATTCCTTTATCATTTTTTACGATAACTCTACCAGCTATAGTTAATGGACGATCTAACCATGTGTTTAGAATGGGACCACCATAAACCTCAGTATTAAGCTTAGTATAATTTCCGTCTAACGTAAAATTAGGCTTTAGCTTAAATGTAGGCGAATCTAAATGAGCCGCAGCTATATTAAAAGCTAAATTATCAATATTAGATGGAACAGTAAATGCAATTAAGCATGAGCCATTTCTAGTAATATAGTACTTACCATTTGGCTTTATCTCCCACTTTTCTGATTCATTTAATCTTACAAAGCCATTAGCATCTAATAGCTTATGAGCATTTTCACATGCATGAAAAGCTGTAGGGCTTACCTTTACAAAATCTAAAAATTCATAAATCATATTTTTTTACTCCTTTACTATACATTCAAAGCATACATTACCATCTACATAACCAATGTAGCAATGCTCATCATTATTTTTAAAACACTTAACAACAATAGTATCTCCTAATCTAGCTTCCTTAACAAAGGCTACCTCACATTTTCTAACCTTTATATCATCAGACATATTTAAAACTATATCTAAATACTTACAGTTATTCATATGTCTATTATGATCTAAATCAGTTTTTAAGACCTTATGCTCATATGTCCTAATAACATCACCTAATTTTAAATTAAGCTTTCTTTTAGCCTTAGAGCTATAATTAGTCTTATCTAAATACTCTCCATTAAAATTAAGCTCAGCTCTTGATATATTTCTATTAACTGTATCTATAACAACCCAATTAGAGCGAGCTACAACTAATGTTTCATTCTTTTGGTTAGTAAATACAACCTCACGTTCATATTCTAATCTTCTAGGGTCCTTGTATGTTGGCCAGGTTGAAACGATTATATCATCAGTTGGCTTCATATCATCGTTTAGAATTTCGAATTCCTCATATAAAATAACCCAATATAATCCTTTTTTAAAGGTATCATGAAAGCCAACACCAATTTGGTCAGCATGTAATCCAGCAATATCCCCCATGATTCCTAATATCGCACTGGGCTTAATTCTATCATATTGATCACAATCCATTTGATGAACATAGAATTGCTTGTCCATATACATAACACTCATAACTTGTTCTCCTAATCTCTTTGTATAAAAATTTCCCTTTTTTTATTATAACACAAATAAATAAGTATTTAAATGTACTTAATTATATGAAATTGTAAAAAAAAAATCTATTAAGGAACCAGCCCAAAATAGACAATACT
>JAZNYN010000038.1:0-8646 GCA_045594405.1 Anaeroplasma sp. | reverse complement strand
GGTGCCAACGGCGCAGACGTTGCGGATAAACACCGGCCCGGTTTTCACTTCTTTTGCCGGGGAAGGCTATTCGCCTAACATAATAAAAATGCAAATTAATCAACAAAGTTATCAATTTAATTTGCATTATTTTATTATTTTCGCAAATTAAATGTAAAACATCACTTCATAATTTGCAGAATTTATTTTTTTATCAAAAGCGCCACACACTCAACATGAGAGGTACGTGAAAACAAATCCACCGGTACAATTTCTTTTATTTCATAGCCATTTTCTATTAATATCTTGCAATCCCTAGCACAAGTAGCTATATTACAAGATATGTATACTATCCTTGGTATCTTCATACTGATTACAGTATTTAAGAATTTAGCATCACAACCCTTACGTGGTGGATCAAAGAATATTACATCCATCTTTTCCTTGTTAACAAGCTTAGTAATTTCATCCTCACACTTACCACATATAAATTTTACATTTTCTATATTGTTTAATTTCTTGTTCTCATTAGCATTATTAATGGCATCCTCTACTACCTCTATACCATAAACCTTACTTACATGCTTTGCAATATTTAAGGTAATACTACCCATACCACAATATGCATCAATAGCATTCATCTCTGGCTTTAAATCAGCAAGCTTGATAGCTGTAGAATAAAGTGCTTCACATTGATCATGGTTAACCTGCATAAAAGAGGATGGCGAAACATCAAATTTAAGTCCTAATATTTCCTCTGTTATTGTAGGTGTACCATATAACAGCTTATATTCATTAGATAATACTACATTTGTTTTGATTGGATTAATATTTAAATATATTGATTTAATCATAGGAAACATAGAGGTTAAATAGCCTACAAGCTCACTAAAGTCATGGCTCACAGTGGTAATAAGTACTACCATATATTCACCTAAGGCAGTATGTCTAATCATAAGCTCCTTAAATACACCCTCATGCTTTTCTTCGTTATATACAGATACATGCATAACATTTAAATACTTGCATACAAATGAGGTAATATTATTTGATATATCATTTGATATTAGGCATTTATCTATTGAAACTATATTGTGGCTATTTTTCTCATAGAAGCCATATAATACATCATCATCCTCATCTCGCATGAAAGGAATCATAACCTTATTGCGATAGCCATGAATAGCCTTTGCTTTGATAATAGGACTAACCTCAAAGCTTTCTCCCACTATATTTTTAAGTGATTGCTTAACCTTATTGTATTTAATTGAAGCCTCACATTCATAATTCATATGCATAAGGTCACATCCACCACATGCCTCATAATATGGGCACTTAGGCCTAATTCTATCAGGTGATACCTCAAGAATTTCTAGGGCTTCAGCAAAGGCATACTTCTTATGAACATTAACAATTCGAGCAATAACAGTCTCACCTGCCATAGCTCCCATTACAAATATAACCTTATTTTGATGATGAGCTACACCATAGCCATTAACATCAAAGGAATCTATTTTTAAGTTATAGGTTTCTGAAGGTTTCATACTTCTACACACTCCTACCTAATTATTTATAATTTCTAGCTAGTCCACCCTCAGATGTTTCACGATAATCCTCGTGTAAATCCTTACCTGTATCTAGCATTGTTTTTACTACTAAATCAAAGGAAATCTTTGAATGAGCATTTATAAGATAGCTTGCAAGCCTGCTAGCATCAAGTGCTCTCATTGCCGCAACCGCATTTCTTTCTATGCATGGAATTTGAACATAGCCTTCAATTGGGTCACATGTTAAGCCAAGATGATGCTCTAGGGCAATTTCAGCTGCACGCTCAATCTTATCAAATGATGTGTAATCAAGAGAAATTAAGAAGGCTGCAGCCATAGAGCACGCTGTACCAACCTCAGCCTGACAGCCTGCCTCAGCTCCAGATATAGAGCCATTATGCTTAACTAAATTTCCAATTAACCCTGCAATCTTTAAGCTATCTAGAATTTGCTGATTACTATATTTATTTTTTTCAATTGCGTATCTTAATACTGCTGGCACAATTCCTGATGCTCCACAGGTTGGAGCTGTAACAATCTCTCCACCTGAGGCATTTTCCTCTGCTACTGCATAAGCGTAGGCAATAACATTCTTTCTTTCCTCATCAGCCTTATCATCCTCATGCTTTTCATAAAGGTATGAGGCTTTTCTTTTAAGCTGAAGCCTTCCTGGAATAAAGCCATCATTATTTAATCCATTATCTATAGATTTAAGCATTACATCCTTAACATAGCTGATGTAATCATTAAAGCCTTCACCCTCAACCATATCAACGTATTCTGAAAGTGATAAGCCTTTCTCCTCACAATACTTAACTATATCATTATATGTATTTAAAGTATATATGTGATTTTGAATTTCCTCTTTATCTCCTTCAATTTTGATAGCTCCACCACCTACAGAATATACAGTCATATTAGCGATAACCTTGTTATCCTTATAGCCTATAAACTCCATAGTGTTTGGATGAGGTGGCTCGTATTCAACATCAAACTCCACCTTGCATGGAAGTGGTGAAATTGTTGCTTGAACAATATAATCAGTTAAGTGCCCCTTACCAGTTAAGGCTAATGAAGCATATAGCTTAACTAATACTCTATCACAATTAGGATATCTTCTTAAAAACTCCTCTGATGCTTTTTTTGGACCAATTGTATGTGATGATGATGGTCCATTACCCACCTTATATAATTGTCTTAATGAAAACATAATATCCTCCTATCTAGAAGCTCTTAATTCAATAATTGCATCTCTAATTTGAGCTGCCATTTCAAAGTTAAGGTTCTTAGCATACTCCTTCATTTCCTCTTCTAATTCGTTAATTAGCTGAATCTTTTCATCCTTAGTAAGCTTCTTCTTTGCAAGCTCAGATGAATCCACAAGCTCAGTAGCCTTCTTCATTGTAATAGACTGATGAATTTCTTTGATAATAGTTTGAGGTGTAATTCCATTTTCCTCATTGTATTTCAATTGAATTTCTCTACGTCTATTTGTTTCAGATATTGCCTCCCTCATAGAGTCACTAATTGTGTCGGCATACATAATAACCTTACCCTTATCATTTCTAGCTGCACGACCAATCGTTTGGATAAGTGATCGTGTAGAACGTAAGAAGCCCTGCTTATCAGCATCTAATATACAAACTAATGATACCTCTGGTAAATCTAATCCCTCTCTTAATAGGTTGATACCCACTAAGCAGTCGTACTTACCAGCTCTTAAATCATTTAAGATAACTAGTCTTTCTAACGCCTTTACCTCACTATGTAAATACGCAACAGCTAGCCCCATCTTCTTTAGGTAATCAGTTAAATCCTCACTCATCTTAATAGTAAGTGTTGTTACTAATACTCTTTCATTTTTCTCTATTCTTTCTAGGATATTAGCATATATATCATCAACCTGACCTAAGGAAGGCTTAACCTCAATAATTGGATCAACAAGCCCAGTAGGTCTAATAATCTGCTCTGTAACCTCATACTTAAGCTCATAATCACCTGGAGTTGCAGAAACATATAAAACATTATTAAGCTTCGCCTCAAACTCCTCAAAGCGTAGTGGTCTATTATCTAAGGCTGATGGTAGTCTAAAGCCGTAATTAACTAGGTTTTCCTTTCTTGAGCGGTCACCATTATACATACCTCTTACCTGTGGAAGTGTAACGTGTGACTCATCTACTATAAGCAAGAAATCGTCATCAAAAAAGTCTATTAGTGTTGCAGGAGTTTCTCCCTCAGCCCTTAAGGCTAGATGACGTGAATAATTTTCTATACCACTACAAAAGCCTGTTTGCTCAAGCATTTCAATATCATACTTAGTTCTTTGCTCAATACGCTCAGCCTCAAGAGGCTTTCCCTCTAAAATGAATTTTTGGTGCTGCTTTTTAAGCTCCTCTTTAATTCTTCTTATTGCCTCATCAAGCTTATTTTTGTTAGTAACAAAGTGTGTGGCTGCAAAAATATTTGCAAACATAACATCATCTATCGCCTTACCTGTTGTTACATCAAAGGTTCTAATACGCTCAATCTCATCGTCAAAAAACTCTATTCTAATTCCTTTAGAATGCTCTGTTATAGGAATAATTTCCATAACATCACCACGAACTCTAAATGAGCCTCTTTTAAAATCTATATCATTTCTTTCAAATTGCATTTCAACAAGCCTTTGATAAAGCTTTTTTCTTTGATAGGCTTCACCAACACGTAGAGTCATCATTGATTCCTTATAATCATCAGGGTCACCTATACCATATATACAGGAAACAGAGGCAACAACAATAGTGTCCTTATAATCAATAAGGGCAGCTGTTGCACTATGCCTTAGCTCATCAATTTCATCATTAATGCTTGAATCCTTTTCTATATATGTATCAGATGAAACAACATATGCCTCAGGCTGATAGTAATCATAATAAGAAATAAAGTATTCTATATGGTTTTCAGGAAACAGCTCCTTCATCTCGCTATAAAGCTGACCCGCTAGGGTTTTGTTATGAGCTAATATTAATGTCGGCTTATTTAAGCTTTTAATAACATTAGCCATAGTAAAGGTCTTACCAGTACCTGTTGCACCTAGTAGGGTTTGCCTTTTAATATTATTATTAAAATTGTTTACTATTTGTTCAATTGCCTTAGGCTGATCACCAGTAGGCTGATACTTTGAATTTAGCTTAAACATAACCAACATTCCTTTCAAATATATTATATACTATTTTTACTAAATATCGATTAAATTATTTATATTTTTTACTATCTTCCTACGTGTATATTTTAAGACAAATTCAGCAAGAATATTAGTGTATTCTAAAACAAAGCATAGTAAGCATAAGGAGAAAATATGAATATAAAAAAATTCTATCCTAAAATAAATCTTAATATTGATGTTGATGGTATTACTGCAAACTCTAAGGCAGTAAAAAGAAACTATATATTTGTTGCAATTAAAGGAAAAAAGGAAAACGGTAATAAATATATTAATGAGGCACTAGCAAATGGTGCCTGCCTAATTGTAACTGATAAATTTCATTTTAAGGGCTTTAATAGAGTAAGGGTAAAGGATGCTAAGCTTGAATATATAAGGCTCCTTCAAATTTATTATTCCTATACTAATAACATCTATACAGTAGGTGTTACAGGCACTGATGGAAAAACCACTACCTCATCTATTTTAAACTCTATATTCGAGATGCTAAATAAATCAGCATTAATTGGTACTAATGGATGTAAGTATCTTAATCGAAATATCAAAACTAAAAACACTACACCAGGTGCAGATTTTATATATCAGGCTTACTCAATATTTAACAAGCATAATATTAATGATCTTGTAATGGAGGTTTCGTCAGAGGGTATTTTAGATAAGCGTATAGATGGCTATTTATTTAATGGGGCTATTTACACTAATCTTTCCTTTGAGCATCTTAACACCCACAAAACAATGGATGAATATTTTAAATGTAAGGCTAAGCTATTTAATATGCTTGATAAAAATGCACTTTTAGTTATTAATGCTGATGATGCCTATAGCTATAAAATCCCATACTACACGAAGGCTAAAATAGTAACCTATGGATTAGTACATGGTGACTATAAGGCAATGAATATCAAAATTCATCCAGCAAAAAGTGAATTTGATTTATACTATAAAAATGAAAAGGTATATCATTTTATTCTCAATCTATTTGGTCGATATAATATATATAATGCCTTAGCAGCTATAGCATATGCCTATGAGCTTGGTATGCCACTTGAGGCAATATATGATGGGGTGTATAAGGTTAGGGAGGTAGATGGTAGATTTATGAGGTGTGAGCTAAATGGCATTACAGGTATTGTAGATTTTGCCCACACACCAGCAGGTCTTTACAATCTACTTGATAATATAAAGCTCTTCTGTAAGGGGCACATTATTTTAATATTAGGAGCACAGGGAAGAAAGGATATAGCCAAAAGAGCTATAATGGGAAAGATGGCTGTAATGATGACCTCTACTGTTATCTTTACATCAGAGGATCCTAAGGATGAATCAATATTCGCAATACTTAATGATCTAACAAAGGAAATCACCTCTACAGATTACTACATAACACTATTTAGAGAGGACGCTATAAAGCTTGCAGTTAAGCTTGCTCGTCCTAATGATACAATCGTAATTACAGGAAAGGGTAACGAGGATTATGAAATCATAGGCAACACCCATTTCCATCATAATGATTTTGAAATACTTAAAAAGCATCTAAAAGAAAAAGCCTGCTTAGATGCCTAATGCATCCTTAGCAAGCTTATCAGCCATATCATTGTAATAATCATTGGTATGGCTTTTTACTTTATGGAAATTAACCTTGATTTGCTCCTTTGCCTTTTGAGCAAACTCCTGATATACCTTAGCTATTGGACTGTTTGCCCTCCACTTTCCGGTATACCAATTTTCAATACCCATATAATCAAAGTAAATATCTAGCTCCTTTATACCATGATTAATGCAATATTGAATAATGTAGCCAGCACCCTTTATCTCACCAGCAACATTACGCATTTCTTTATATACATCATCCTCATATTTTTTATTAAACTTCTTTTCAACACCATTATGAATTAATACACCGCCAAAGCTATATGAGGCTGTATTAGCATCATAAGAACCATCTATATACGCTACTGCTTCCTTATCAAAAATAGGCTTATTGTCCTTTCCCTCTAAAAAAGCCTGTGCATCCTCATATGATGAAAATGACTTATGAGATATATTCTTTAGACCCTTCATCTTATCCTTTGCTTCATCCCATGACTCAGAAATAAAGCTTATAGTATCTGATTTAACTGCATAATATTTTTTCATTATTATCACCAGTGATATTATATACTAATTTTAAAAAAAAGAAAATGGTCGACTGACCATTAAATTCTTTCTATATCAATATTGTTTTTAAATAAAGTCTTAGCTTTATCAGTTATCTTAGGAATAACATCAATAACCTTCTCTAATAAATGAGCATCATCACTAATTGATAATATTTTAACATCGTGCCTTTCAATAACTAAAAAGCAAATAGGAGTTAGAGTTAAGCCTCCACCAGTACCTCCACCAAATAACGGATCGTCCTTGTTGGTGTTAGGCTTAATATCAGACCCACCACTTAAAAACCCTAGATAAACCTTAGATACTGGAATGATGGTAACATCACCATAGCTAATGGGCGTACCTATTATAGTGTTGGCATCTATCATTTCCTTAATACAGCTCATAGATACATTTAATAAATCTGAAATTGGATGTTGCATAATATCACCTTTTAAAAATATATGTGGATATACAGGCATATACGATTGAAATCACATCTGTATGTGCCTGTATATAATAATCTACATTCTCATAGTCATTATCGTAATTAAATACTAAGAAATCATTATCTACAGCCTTAAAGCTATTATGTGCAAAGGCTCTAATTCTACTTATTAATATAACTAAAATTGCGTTTATTATGGGGGTATTGTAAACACTTGTTGTTGATATTTTTCTTACATATAAACGATCTAATGAGCTATGAGAAAATATATTTAAGATGAGACCCTTTGATTTAAGCACATTGTTAATATCTTCAATTCTCTTTTTACTGGGTTTTTGTTTTTCTTTCTCTATCAGGTCAAATATTAATCTTTGATGGGGGATTACAATAGATAACATTCCAACCTTTAAATATAATTTTATGGTATCATCAACACTTTTTAAAAAGACATCTATTCTTATTGAGAGAATTAATATTATTGATAATAAAATAAAGATGGCAGAAATCATAAGTCTCACCATCTTTATTATTAGCAATTATTTATAAATTATTCACAAGCTCTAAACAAATTTTTGCAGATTGATTAGCCATCTCTAATTCAAATGCTGAATAATCATTTACCTGAGATTCTTCTCCTACAATATCAGAAATATAACGTAGGACAATAAAATCAACGCCAGCCTTAACACAAACATGGGCAATTGCACCACCCTCCATCTCACAGGCTACAGCAGTAGCTTCCTTAAACTGTGCAAGATGGTCAAGCGATGTAACAAATTTATCACCAGTATAAATTGTTGCCTCCTTGTAATTTATACCTATTTTTCTTAGGGTGCTCTTAACCCTTACAACTGAATCTAAGCTTGGACATAAATGTAGTGGCATACCTGGAATTTGGCCTAATGAATAGCCAAACACTGTAACATCAACATCACTATATAAAAGCTTACTGCCAATAATTACATCCCTTGTAGATAGCCCTGGAAAGCCTCCAGCTATACCTGTATTAATAATGTAATCACATTCATAGGTATTGATCAACACTGTTGTTGATATTGCAGCATTTACCTTACCAACACCACACTTAGTTAGGATAACATCATTATTACCTATTGTACCAATATAGTATCTAGAGCCTAAAACATCCTCTTCACTTACTATATTCATTCCCTCTTTAATAACAGCAATTTCATGATCCATTGCTCCAATAATTCCTATCATAGCTATACCACCGTTTTTGAAAACTTATAAAACTCTATAAAACTATAGAATTTCTGTTTCATTCCTTATTCAAAGAGCCATGATTAAATCAAGTGATATGTACTCTCCTAAGG
>JAZNYN010000037.1:0-1866 GCA_045594405.1 Anaeroplasma sp. | reverse complement strand
GATTAATATGTAATATTAAAATTTATGATACACCGAAAGTGTGTAATAGTATTTTTATATAATAAAAATTATACAAATTATAGGTTTTTTAGTCATTTTATAGTATAATAATGCTATGAGGTGTTTATCATGAAATATGATGTTATTATTGTAGGTGCTGGACCTGCGGGTATTTTTTGTGCTTATGAGCTAAATAAGCTAAATCCAAATTATAAAATCTTACTTTTAGATAAGGGTAGAAATATATATGAAAGAAAATGCCCTGTCTTAGAGCATAAGATTTCTAAGTGTCCTATTAATGATGGAGTATCAGGATGCTCTCCAGCTTGTTCTATCACAAATGGCTTTGGTGGTGCAGGAGCTTACTCTGATGGTAAATTTAATATTACATCTGAATTTGGTGGATGGATGACAGACTATCTTGACGATGATTTAGTTGAAGATTTAATTAAGTATGTAGATTCTATCAATCTTGAATTTGGTGCACCAAAGGAAATTACAGATCCAACCACTCCAAAAATTAGAGAAATTGAAAAACGTGGCTACGCAGTAGGCTTAAAGCTGTTACGTGCTAAGGTTAGACATATCGGTACGGAAAACAATCTTGAGGTTTTAAAGAAAATGTTTGACTACCTATCTGAAAGAATCGAAATGAGATACAAAACTGAGGTTACAGATATCATTGTCGAGGATAATACAATTAAGGGTGTATCTATTAAGGATGAAGTATTCTATGCAGATAAGGTATTTATTGGCGTAGGTCGCGATGGTTCAAAGTGGCTTCAAAAGATGCTAGCAAGCCATGGTGTATTATTTACGAACAATCAAGTAGACGTAGGTGTACGTGTTGAAACTAACGATGTAATTATGGAGGAAATAAACGAAAACCTATATGAAGGTAAATTCGTTTATCGAACTAGTGTTGGTACAGAGGTTAGAACCTTCTGCTCAAATCCATCTGGTCACGTTGTAGTTGAAAACCACTCTGGTGTTATGGTGGCAAACGGCCATGCATATGCTGATAAGAAAATGGGCAGCAACAATACAAACTTTGCTTTATTAGTATCTCACAAATTCTCTTATCCATTCGATAAACCAAACGAATACGCAAGAGAAGTTGCAACACTTGCTAATCAATTATCTAATGGTAGCATCATAGTTCAACGCTATGGAGATATCTGCCGTGGTCGCAGATCTACACAAAAGACTATTGATGAGGGCTATGTAAAGCCAACATTAAAGGAAGCAGTTCCTGGTGATTTAGGCTTAGTATTACCATATAATACAATGAAATCAATTATTGAAATGATTGAAGCTTTAAATCACGTTACTCCAGGTATAGCTAATGAGCATACACTATTCTATGGTGTAGAGGCAAAATTCTATTCTGCTAGACCTGAGGTTACAAGTGAATTTGAAACTACAATCAAAGGCCTATACGTAGGTGGAGATGGCGCCGGTGTCACTAGAGGACTTGCACAAGCTGGCGCAAATGGTGTATGGGTAGCAAGAAAAATAACTGAAAAAATGTAATAAATAATATTAAAAAATTGACCCTATAAAGTGGAATTGTCTATCCATTTATAGGGTCTTTTTTAAATTACGTATTTTGTTTTACTACAATTTCATTGTTATCATCATCAATAAAATAGTATTCTATTTCAAAATCATCAAAATCCATTTCATCTGGCAACATACTTTGTTTAATAAAAGTGGCTGGTTTGCCGTTAACTATTGGCCATTCAGCACCTTGAAGCCATTGAGGCATTTCCCCATTTTCACTTTTACAAATTGTTCTTAGTGCTTTTTCTAATTGTTTTTCGCTAATTAATTCCTCAAGGTTCTCAAACTGTTTTTGTAAGAATT
>JAZNYN010000036.1:0-6413 GCA_045594405.1 Anaeroplasma sp. | reverse complement strand
CTGTTTTTTTATTTAAAATTTTATTATTAATAATAAAAAGAGATTAAAAAGGATGTGATTATTTGTCGGAAAATGTTATAATTTAAAAAAGGTATTACGTTTTACAATATTTTATACTTCTTTGAAGGTTGGTGTTAATATGAAAAGGTTGTTAAAGCTATTTGCTATTGTCCCTATTCTAATTGTTACAATGATTGATACCAGTGTAGCTACTAAAGCAGCTGAAAACATTAATGTTAGAGTAGGATATATGCATGAGAATGGGTATCATGAGATTACTGAGGATGGTACATATTACGGCTATGGCTATGAGTATCTTCAGCTTTTATCACAATATAGCAATTTGAATTATGAGTTTCTTGCATATGAAGCAACTGACATTACAGAACTTTTAGAAATGCTTGAAAATGGTGAAATCGATATTATTACTAACATTTCAAAAACTGAGGAAAGAATTTCAAAGTATCAATTTTCTGAAAAGCCAATGGGGAATTGCTCAACTGTAATTTCTGTTAAGGGAAACAATACTAGTATCATTCAAGGTGACTATTCAACCTATAATGGAATGAAGGTTGGGTTAGTTGATGGTATGGGTTTTAACGCACTTTTCCTTGAATATGCAGAGGAAAAGGATTTTACTTATGAGATTTATGAACCATATTTTCCTCATGTAGAGGATGCAGAGGAAGCATTACAGGCTGGCTTAATTGACGCATTAGTTTATGCAGACTTTAGAGTGGCTAAGAATGAAAAGTCTATCGATAAAATTGAATCTCATTCAGTCTATACAATCACAAGAAAAGAAGGAACACCAAATTATAATGAAAGAGATAAAGCGATAATGAAGGCAATTAATGAGGCTACTGATTATTTGGATGTTTACAATGAAGGCTGGAGAACATACCTAAAAAATAAGTATTTTTCTATTAGTATGAATGATTTATATTTGACTACTAATGAAAAGGAGGTTATTAAAAAGTATTCGGCTGTAGGCACAGATACGCTTGATATAATCGCAGCACCAAATATGTCACCATATATATGGTTTGAGATGATAGATGGAAAAGCTCGAGCAAGAGGCTTATATGGAATGCTTTTTGATAGATTATTGGAAGAAATAGGAAATGAGTATGGTGGAATCAATTACAATGTAATTATTCCAACATCTTATGAACAATATTTAGAATATATTAATATTAACAATCCTAATAAACCTGACATTATTATAGGCTATGAGGAAAAGACAGTTTCTGCTAGTCAGACTGGATATATATCTACTGATGTGTTTGATTCAGCTTCGATTGCTAGAGTATATTTAAAAAACATAAGCTCAACAATTGATAGTGTCGTGTATTTAGAATCAATGCCATATATGAAGGAAATTATATCAAAGTTTCATCCTGATGCTAATGTAATTGTTTGTAAGACAGCAGAGGAAGCTCTACAGATGATTAGAGTTGAGAATGCTGATATGTTTTACACCCTAGAATACGCAGCAATGCAATATGTTGAACAGGATCAAAGAGGATTATTAAGACAGCTTGAAATTCATAATGGTAGTGTAGATTTATGTTTTGGTGTAAACAATAAAATTGACCATGAATTAGCATTAATTTTATCAAAATATGTTAGAGCATATAGTGGTACCATAATCGATGAAATATTAGCTAGTAATACAGATTATGGACAAGTAGGTGATTTAAGCTTTGTGGGCTTATTATACAATTATCCAGTATTAATGATTACCGTAATATTGGGTATAGCTATTGTTATCTTTATGATTGTCATCACTTCAATCTTAAGATTACATCAGCTAAAGACAAGTAGAATTAATGACCTATTGGAAATGAGCTTAACTATAACTCCATCAGGCTTCATTCAATTTATTAGAAGGCCAGATGGCCAATATGAATTGCTTAAGGTTAATCCTGCTGCCATAAAGATGTTTGGATATGATGATAAAAATGACTTTATAGCAAATTGGTATAATGGTGTAGTAAATTCAGTTTATTATGAGGATAGAAGCTCTATTAAGAGTATATATAATGCATTATCAGATGAGCAAAATATAATCCATGAGGATCTACGAGTTATTCATAAGGATGGTACATTGCATATTCTTGATGGTGAATGTGCATTTGTTGGATATCAAAGAAGAAATAAAATTTACTTACATACATTTAGAGATTCAACTGATGAGGCACTATTGTTTGAACAAAGAGAAAGAGAAATGGATATGATGCAGCAGCTTGAGGATGCATTAAATAAAGCAGAGGTTGCATCATCAGCTAAGTCAATATTCCTATCAAATATGAGCCATGATATTCGTACTCCACTAAATGCAATTATAGGCTTTTTAAATATATTAAGAAGAAAGATATTAGATAATCCTTCAGCAATGGATACATTAAGGAAGGTTGATGCAGCAAGTAATAATCTTGTTGAAATAATTAATAATGTTTTAGATATGAGTCGTATTGAAAATGGCAAGGAGGTTATCAATAATGTTGTTTTCTCTCCAGTTGTTGTAAGAGATGAGCTAGAGGCAATCTACACAGCACAGGCAGAGGAAAAGAGTATTACATTATCATTTGTATCGCAGGTGAAGTACACTCATTACTATGGTGATCCGCTTTCTTTAAAAAAGATATTAATGAATTTAATTTCTAATGCAATTAAATACACACCAAGTGGTGGTAACATCATAGTTGAGGCAAAATCATTAGGCTTTAATGATGAGGGCTGTGATAGGCTTCAATTTAAGATAATTGATAATGGTTATGGTATGAGTGATGAATTCCTAACAAAATTATTTGTTCCTTTTGAGCGTGAGTTTAACACTACACAAAGCGGTATAAGAGGAACAGGTTTAGGTATGGCTATTGTTAAGCAGCTAGTTGAGCTTATGAATGGTACTATTTTAGTTGAAAGTAAGAAGGAAGTTGGAACAACCTTTATTCTTGAAATTCCATTCCTACCTGCTGATAAGTATGCTAAGAAGATTAATAATAAGGAAGTAGAATTTAGTATTCAAGGCTTCACAATCCTAGTGGCAGAGGATAATTCTTTAAATGCTGAAATTATAAAAGATCTTTTAGAAGCAGAGGGTGCTGTATTAACTATGGCTTCTAATGGTAAGGAGGCTTATGATGCATTCGTTAACTCTGAGCAGGATCAATACGATTTAATTTTAATGGATGTTCAGATGCCAATTATGGACGGATGTGAGACGACTATTGCCATTAGAGAATCTGACCATCCAAATGCTAAGTCAATACCTATTGTTGCTATAACAGCAAATGCATTTATCGAGGATATTGAAAAATCAATGCAAAGTGGTATGAATGCCCATATATCAAAGCCAATTAATATTAAGCTAATTAAACAAAAGCTTGCAAGCTTAGTAAACAAATAAAGAAGGTAGGTGTGATAAATGAAAGACAAAACTAAAAAAATAACTCTTAGGGATTTATTCGGTAAAACATACATAGTTGGTTCATTAAAAAAACCACACGTGTTGTCGGCTATAATAAGCTTATCTTTAAGCATCCTAATAGTAACCCTATTAGCAGTTGATATGGGTGTTGCTGGTTATATTAATCGTGAAAACATTGAAGAGCAATGTGTCGATGAATTAGAGCAAACAACAAAGCATTTATCAGAACACGTAGCTTCTATGCTTGAAAGTGATAAGCAATATTTAGAGTTTGTAGCTAACATAATTAGTGTCAGTGATTACAATATCGAAGAATACAAGCAAATTGTTGCTAATTTTAGTGGTGGGCAGCTAATTAATAAAATTAATTTATTGCTACCTGACGGAACTGTGGTTATGAGAAATATGCAGACTTATAATGAACCATTAGTTAAGGAACGATTTGATATGGTCGTAAGTAGAGGCTATTTCATTTCCAAAAAGGGAACCTTATTTCTAGATAATTCTGAAGGCGTATATCATTCATATCCTGTTATGAAGGATGGTGAGGCAATTGCAGTTATTGTTGCTTTTATGGATTTAGTTGAGCTTGACGCAAAATTTAGTGCACTATCTTGGTATGATGATAGTGATCAAATGTTCATTGTTGAGGCAAATAGTAAAAAGCTTATATTAGATACCTTAAATGAAGAGCATGGTGTAATTCAAAACTTTTTCTCATTGTTTGATTTTGGTAAAGATAATGAGGGGTTAATAAATGATATTGAAGCCCAAATTACTTCAACAAATGTCTATACATCAGAAATGGACAATGTTGATTACTTTATTTGTACAATGGGAATTGATGTTGCAGACTGGGTTCTATTACTTATAGTGCCTGAGGAAAAGGTTTTAGAATACTTTATAGATTATAACAATACTATGAGTATTTCCTATTGCTTTGGTATATTACTAATAGCTGTGCTTATTGTTAACTTAACGCTTCACAATAGAAAACAAATTCTTTTAAGTAGAAAAGCATATGCTAAGGAGCATGGAGAAAAAACACTACTAGATAATGTTTATTCTACTATGCCAACTGGTATCCTACGTATAAAGACAACTGGCATGGGTGATGAAATTATCTTTGCTAATAAAGCCGCAGCTAATCTGTTAGGCTTTTCTGATGTTGAGGAATTATTAAAATGTAATTATGAAGGTACATCTCCAAATGTATATCATGAGGATAAAAAGAAAATTTTAGCTGAATGTGATAAGCTTATCCATGTATGGGATACTGTTATGGTTGATGCTAGAGTCGTTCACTCAAATAATGAGATTCATCAAATTAGAGGCCACAACACATTAATTATGAATGAGGGTGGAGTTAGAATTATTCAACGTATTTTATATGATATTACAGATGAAATAAGAGTACACCAGGTAGAAAATGATATAAGACGTGCACATTACTTTAATCAAATATTTAATATATTATCTGATAAAACATCAGATGCATACATATTATTCTCATTGGATGATTTTAGTGTAGAATATGTATCAGAGAATATAGAACGTTTATTAGGCTTTGATATAGAGCAAATATATACTGAGGGCTTAGACGCGGTAAGACCTGAAGGTATGGATCCTAAGGAATCACGTGGAAGTATTTTATCAATTCCATTAGATCAGTCAATGTATTACGAAAGAATAAGAACACTGAAAAATGGTGAGGTAAGAATATTTGAGGATTCATTCTATGTTACTGAGATGGAAGGGGAAAGAAAGGGTCTTGCTATATTCTCGGATGTAACAGAGGATAGAAGAGCTAGACAAACATTAGCTGCAGCTTTAGATAATGCTAATAATGCAAGTAAGGCAAAGACTGATTTCTTATATAACATGTCACATGACATTAGAACTCCTATGAATGCTATATATGGATTAATAAAGCTATTATCAAAGGATATACCAAAGGATTCTCATGCTTGGAAGCATTTAGAGATGATAAATGTTGCCTCTGAAAGTATGCTAGAAATAATTAATAATATCCTAGATATGAGTCGTATTGAATCTGGTAAGGTAGTATTAAATGAGGAAGCATTCAATGTAGAGGATGTTATTGAAGAAATAGAGGTAGTATATACTGAACAAGCAAAGAATAAGGGTTTAATACTTACTAAGAAATTGGCGCTTGCACATAAGCAATATATTGGTGATTATGTAAGATTAAAGCAAATCATTACTAATTTATTATCAAATTCAATTAAATATACAAATGAGGGTGGTTCAGTAAACCTTTCAGTTCATACAGCAGTAGATAATAACGTTGATTATGATGTTATTAGATTTAAGATTGAGGATACTGGTATAGGTATGAGTGAGGAGTTCTTAAAGGTAATTTTCACTCCATTTGCAAGAGAAAAATCTACTACACAAAGTGGTGTTAGTGGTACAGGCTTAGGTATGGCAATTGTTAAGAACCTTACAGAATTAATGGGTGGTCATGTTACTGTACTATCTGTTTTAGGCAAGGGTACTACAATTACAATTGAGATTCCATTTAAGCGTGTTGATGCTGAAATTATTGAGGATAAGAATATTTATGGTAGCGATATTACTACAGATATTAATGGAGTTAAGATACTTGTTGTTGAGGATAATGACTTAAATGCAGGTATTGTTACAGAGCTGTTAGAGGACTGTGGTGCTATTTGTAAGCGTGCTATAAATGGTAAGGTGGCTTTTGATATGTTTATGGAATCAGAGCCTGGAACATATGATGTAATATTAATGGATATTCAAATGCCTGTTATGAACGGCTATGAGGCATCGATGGCTATTCGTGCTAGTGAGCATCCACAGGCTAAGAAGGTTATTATTGTTGCTATGACAGGGAAAAAGCTGAAGCGGTCAAAAACATGGAAGCCGTGCATGATGTCATACTGCTCCGGTGCAAAGATGATAAGCACCGCGGCTATGACAAACACAGCGCAGC
>JAZNYN010000035.1:0-13184 GCA_045594405.1 Anaeroplasma sp. | reverse complement strand
ATCATAGAGCTGATTTATTCTGGTTATCTCAAATGCTTGGTATATTAGAATTTGTGGTAATAGCTATATTAGTTATTAGATACATTAAGGTGATTGGCTTTAAGGATTCATTCTTTTTACTTTCATATGCAATATTCCCATTAATTGGTATAGTTATCCAAATTTTTGTATCTGATATTGCATTATTCTATGTTGGTACAACGTTAGCATTATTGTTAATATACTTAACAATACATATTGAAGAGGAAAAACATATTCAACAGACTGAATCAGAATTATTAGAGGCTAACTTTAAGATTATGATTTCTCAAATTCAGCCACATTTCTTATTCAATGCATTAACATGTATTATTGATTTATGTGATACTAATCCTCAGGTTGCAAAGGATACTACTATCTTCTTTGCTCATTATTTAAGAAATAATCTAGAGGCTATTAATAATTCTAACCAAATACCATTTGAACAAGAATTAAAGCATATTAAAAATTATCTAGAGTTAGAAAAGGTTCGCTTTGAAGGCTTAAAGAGTAATTATGAAATTAATGTAAGTGGCTTTCCTGTACCAATTTTATCTATTCAGCCTCTAGTTGAAAATGCTGTAAAGTATGGTATTGGCAAAAATGGTAACAAGGGTACTGTTATTATCAAAACAGAACAAGATTCTAATTTCTATTATGTATATGTAATAGATGATGGTGCAGGCTTTGATACATCAAATTATAAGAAGGATACTTCAAGATCTCATATTGGTATTGATAACTGTAGAGAACGCATTATTAAACAAGCAAATGGTGAGTTTGAGATTTTTAGTGAGGTTGGTAAGGGTACAACTGTTAAAATCTCTATTCCTAAAATATATTAACTATTAAAGCTCTATTTTTATAGGGCTTTTTTGTATAAAAATAGTAATTTTCACATAATTTTACATTTTAAATTCAATTTTGTTATGCTAAAATATAATTAGGTAAAGAGGTGTTATAATGTCAAAAAAGAAGTCTAGATTAATGTGTAATGATGCCGATTTCAGTAATTTGGGTATTCTAAGAAATCATATTGCAGTTTCGGAGGATGGTATAAGAACTGCTGCTAGACGTGGAGAGTATGAATGGTGGTATTTTGATAACAAATTTCCTGATGGCTCAAGCTTAGTAGTGATTTTCTTTATTAATAGCATTACATCAATTGGAAATGGCTTTAAGCCTTATGTAAGCTTTGATTTTGTATCATCAAATAATGAAGAGATTCATACAGTTTATTATCCAAATAAAAAGGATTGGTATTTTTCGGATTTAATGTGTGATGTTCGAATTGGAGATTGCTATTGTCGCGGAGACTTAAATGAATATGAGATTTGTTTTAAGAATGATGTTGTTGAATCAAAGATTATTCTAAAGGGAAATGTTCCAGCATGGAGACCTCATTGTGGACGTATTTCATTTAATGATAAAAATTACTTTGCATGGTTACCTTCTGTTCCTGAGGGGGATGCTAGCGTTAGTATACGTTATTTAAAGGATGAAAGGAATCTTCAGCTAAACGGTACTGGCTATCATGATCACAATTGGGGAGATAAGCCAATGTTTTTCCTAATGCACCATTGGTACTGGGGTAGAGCGAAGATTGGTGATTATACAGTTATATCATCATATATCACATCAAACACTAAGCATTCACTTTGTGAGACACCTGTATTTATGATTGCTAAGAATGGTCAAATTCTTGCAGATGATGGCATTAGCTATCTTACCTATAATGAATATGATTATGAATTTTCAAAAATAACAAATAAGCATTTTGCTAGGACATTAGAATATGATTATAATGATGGACTTACAAGATATGTTATTAAGTATATAAAGCAAGAGGATGTTGAGCTTCATGGAATGAAGGATTTATGTACTGCCTTTCAACGTGCTATATTAAAGCTTTTGAAGCTTGATGGATCATATCATCGTGTATCTGGTTTAGCAACCCTTGATAAATATGAAAATGGAAAGCATATTGAACACATTGAAGCACCTGCAATGTGGGAGCAAATGTATTTTGAAAAGGATAAGCTTAGAGAAATAAAATAATATTATTTTATATAAAATGTAGTCACAGTATTGACTACATTTTTTACTTGATATATAATGTTGAATGTCAAACAATATTTTGTTGAATATTCAACATTTAGGAGGTGTAATATGATTTATCATGTTGGTGGTAGAATTAATAAACTCTCTTACAAGATAAAACGACAGGTTTGTAACCTTTCTACAATTAAAATGTTAAATGAAATATCTGGTACTAATAGTTTATTAATAGAGTATATTTCACATAATAACAACAATGGAATAGATGTATTCCAAAAGAATATTGAAAAGGAATTTGGTATTACACGCTCTACTGCCTCAAAGGTAATTTCCTTAATGGAAAAGAAGGAGCTAGTATATAAAGAAGGCGTTTCAGGTGATGCAAGGCTTAAAAGGATAATTCTAACTGAAAAAGCAAAGCAATTAAATGATAATGCTAAAGAGGAGATAGCAAATTTCGATTTTAGCCTTCTAAAAGGTTTTAATGAAAAGGAAATAAATACTCTATTAGATTATTTAGCAAGAATTAATAGAAATTTGGAGGAGATAGAATGATAAAGATATTATTTAAAAGCTTAAGAGAATATAAAAAGCCAGCTATTCTTACTCCACTGTTTGTAGCAATTGAAGCAGCACTAGAGTGTATTTTACCAGTTATCACATCTACTTTGATTGATAACCTTACAGATGGTAATTTGAAAAAAGTTTTAATTGCAGGTGGATTAATGATAGTATGTTCAGTGTTATCATTATTAGGTGGCTTTTTATCTGCTAAATATGCAGCACAGGCTGCCGCAGGCTATGCAAAAAATTTAAGAAGAGATACTTTTTATAACATTCAAGAATTTTCATTTGAAAATATAGATAAGTTTTCATCTTCATCATTAGTTACAAGATTAACTACTGACATTACTAATATTCAGCATGCCTTTGGTATGATTATTAGAGTTGCTGTAAGAGTTCCACTATTAATGATATTCTCAATTACAATGTCATTCATTGTTGGTGGTAAGATGGCATTTATGTTTGTAATAATCTTACCATTATTAGGTGGCGCACTTGCTCTTATTATTTCAAAGGCAATTCCAACATTTAGTAAGATATTCCCTAAGTATGATGAATTTAATCAGTCAATTCAAGAAAATGTTAGTGGTATTAGAGTTGTAAAGACTTACGCAAGAGAAGAATATGAAAAGGAAAAGTTCAATAAAAAGTCTGATGCTATAATGAAGGAATTTAAGCGTGCAGAAAGAATCGTTGCCTTTAATGGTCCTGTTATGCAATTCTTTATCTTTTCAGCTATGATTACTATATCAATTTTAGGTTCATATGTTGTTGTTAATACATTTGGTGGTTTTGATGCAGATGGTAATGCTATTTGGGGTGAGCTTTCTGTTGGTAGGCTTCAAAGCTTAGTTACATATGGCTTTCAAATGCTTAACTCTGTAATGATGCTATCAATGATATTTGTTATGATGTCACTTTCACTTCCTGCAATGAAGCGTGTTGCTGAGGTTATTCAAGAAAAATCTACTCTTACTAACCCTGAAAACCCAATATATGAGGTTCCAAATGGTGATATTGAATTCAGAAATGTTTCATTTAAGTATTCTATGAATGCTGAAAAGAATGCTCTAAATAATATTAACCTTAAGATAAAGAGTGGTATGACAGTAGGTGTAATTGGTTCTACTGGTTCATCTAAAACTACATTAGTAAATCTTATATCACGTTTATATGATGTAACTGAGGGTGAGCTATTAGTTGGTGGCATCAATGTTAAGGATTATGATTTAGTTACATTAAGAGATGCTGTATCAGTTGTACTTCAAAAGAATGTATTATTCTCAGGTAGCATTAAAGAAAATCTAATGTGGGGTAATGATAAGGCAACAGATGAAGAAATTAAAGAGGCTTGTAAGCTTGCTTGTGCTGATGAATTTATTGAATCGTTCCCTGATAAATACAATACTCATATCGAGCAAAGTGGTACTAATGTATCTGGTGGACAAAAGCAGAGATTATGTATCGCAAGAGCCTTACTTAAGAATCCTAAGGTATTAATTTTAGATGACTCTACATCAGCAGTTGATATGAAGACTGATGCAATAATACGTGATGGCTTTAAGAAGTTTATTCCAGAAACTACTAAAATTATTATTGCACAAAGATTATCATCAATAGAGGATGCAGATTTAATTATTGTTATGGATAATGGAGCAATTAATGCTATGGGTAAGGCTGATGAATTATTAGCTACTAATCCAATTTACCAAGAGGTTTATAATATTCAAGCAAGTAATTCTCAACAAGAGGTTGCTAAGGAAGGAGGCGAGGCATAATGGCAGGTCCAGGTAGAGGGCAAAGAATGCCTATTTCAAAGGAAAACTTTAAGGTTTTACCTCGTCTTGTTAAGTATTTATTTAAATCATACAAAAAGCACTTAGCAATAGTATTTATTTGTTTAATCTTTACAGCTGTTGCAGGATCATCAAACGCAATATTCTTACAGAATATTATCGACCAGGTTATAACTCCAGCAATTGGGTATGTAAAGAATGGTTGTACTAATGAAGAAGCCTATGCCTTAGTTTTCCCTGCAGTTAAAAATATAGCTATTATGATGGGTACAATTTTTGGATTAGGTGTTATAGCTAATCTTATTTATCAACAAATCATGGTTTCTGTAACTCAAGGCTTTTTAAATAAGCTTAGAAAGGATATGTTTGATAAGATGGAATCACTTCCTATCAAATATTTTGATAGAAACCCTCATGGTGACATAATGTCTAGATATACAAATGATGTTGATGCTTTAAGACAATTTGTATCTCAAACCTTAATTTCAACTATTTCAACTATGTTTACTTTAGTATATGTTATTTCGTTAATGCTAATTTCAAGTGTTTGGTTAACACTAGTGGTTATAGTAGGTGTTTCATTAATTATGCTACTTGTTGGTAAGATTGCAGGTAATTCTGCAAAGTATTTCATGCTACAACAAAAATCAATTGGTTCTCTAGAAGGCTTTGTTGAGGAAATAATGACAGGTCAAAAGGTTGTTAAGGTATTTAACCACGAGGATGAAACTAAGGAGGCCTTTAACAAGGTTAATGAAGCTTTATATTCAGACGCTTCAAAGGCAAATTATTATGGTAATATATTAGGACCAATTATGAATAACATTGGTAATTGCTTATATATCCTAGTAATGTTTGTTGGTGCTATTTTATCAATCTATAATATTTTTAATTTTAATTTAAAAGGATTATTTACTGGTGAATATGTAATGACTATCGGTATTGTTGCATCATTCCTAGGTATGACTAAAAACTTTACTATGCAGGTAAATAATATTTCTCAACAATTAGGTATGATCTCTATGGCTATGGCTGGTGCTAATAGAATTTTCGCATTATTAGATGAGGAGCCTGAGGTTGATGATGGATATGTTACATTAGTTAATGCAAAATATGATGAAAATGGTAATTTAGTTGAAACAAATGAAAGAACTCATATTTGGGCTTGGAAGCATCCACATAAGGCGGATGGTACTGTTACTTATACTGAGCTTAAGGGTGATATTGTTCTACATGAGGTAGATTTTGGATATTATGAGGATAAGCTAGTTCTTCATGATATTGATGTTTATGCTCATCCAGGTGAACAAATAGCCTTTGTTGGTGCAACAGGTGCAGGTAAGACTACAATAACTAACCTTATTAATCGCTTCTATGATATTGCTGATGGTAAGATAAGATATGATGGTATTAATATCAATAAGATTAAAAAGAATGACCTACGCCGTTCATTAGGTATAGTACTTCAGGACACTAACCTATTTACCGGTACAGTTATGGAAAATATTCGTTATGGTAGATTAGAAGCTACAGATGAAGAGGTTTATGAGGCAGCTAAGATTGCTAACGCATATGACTTCATTACACGTCTTCCTGAGGGCTTTAACACTATGCTTACACATGATGGTACAAACCTTTCTCAAGGTCAACGTCAGCTTCTTTCAATTGCTCGTGCTGCTTGTGCTGATGCTCCAGTAATGATACTAGATGAGGCAACATCATCTATTGATACTAGAACAGAAGCATTAGTTCAAAAGGGTATGACTCAGCTGATGGAGGGAAGAACTGTATTTGTTATTGCTCACAGACTTTCAACAGTTAGAAACTCTGATTGTATAATGGTGCTTGATCATGGTAGAATCATTGAACGTGGTACACATGAATCATTAATTGAGGATAGAGGCACTTACTATCAATTATATACAGGTTCATTTGAATTAGAATAATATAATATTACGCACTCATTTAACGAGTGCGTATTTTTTTTATTTTTTTCAAAAATTTAAAACTAAATTAAAGGCGTGATATAATTTTAATCATAATTTTTAATATATATGGTGGGGACTATGTTAAGATTAGAAAATTTATATAAAAAATATGATAAAAATATAATTAATGATTCTATCGTAAATTTTTATATTAGTAGTAACCATAATATTTTAAAATCACTTTACAATTTATTGTAAATCATGTATAATATTATGCGTAAAATGCGAAGATATCATCCGTAATAGATAATAGGCTAAAGAGAGCTGTCGGTAGGTGCAAGGCAGTGGAATATATCTATTTGTATCAATGATGGAGCTGATGCTAGGAAATGAGCATCCGTCACTCACGTTACGAGTTAATGAAGTGCCATAGTTTTTTACTATGGAACTAAGGTGGTACCGCGATAATTCGTCCTTAGAACAATCTAAGGACTTTTTTATTTTTTAGGAGGAATTTTTATGAAGGATTACAAGGAAACCCTATATATGGGTCAAACTGCATTTGAAATGCGTGGTAACTTAAATAATAAGGAGCCAAAAATCCAAGAAAAATGGGAGAATATGGATCTTTATAATTTAAGATTAAAAAAGAATGAAGGAAAGCGTGTATATACATTACATGATGGTCCACCATATGCAAATGGTGATATTCATTTAGGTCATGCATTAAACAAAATTTTAAAGGATTTTGTAGTTAGATATAAGAATATGAATGGCTTTAAGTCTGAATTTATTCCAGGTTGGGACACACACGGCTTACCTATTGAAAATGCTCTTCAAAAGGCCGGTGTTAATCGTAAGGAGAAAACTACAGCTGAATTTAGAGATTTATGTGAGGAATATGCATATAAGCAAGTTGAACGTCAAAAGGTTGGCTTCAAGCGTTTAGGTGTTTTAGCTGATTATGAAAATCCTTATATTACTTTACAGCATGATTTTGAGCGCGATCAAATCAAGGTATTTGCAAAGATGGCAGAGCGTGGTTTAATCTATAAGGGACTGAAGCCTGTTTATTGGTCACCATCTTCTGAATCAGCTTTAGCAGAGGCAGAAATCGAATACCATGATAAGGAAGATTCATCAATCTACTTTAAGCTTCCTATGGTAGCTGATGGTGAATTTAAGGATGCTGCATTTTTAGTATGGACTACTACACCATGGACACTACCTGCAAACCTTGCAGTATGTGCTGGTCCTCAAATCGACTATGTATTAGCTCAAACTGAAAAGGGTAAGCTAGTGTTTGGTGCTGAATTGAAGGATAGATTAACTGAGCTATTAGAATTAGGTGAGGTAACTGTTTTAGGTAACTATAAGGGTACTGACTTAGAGGGCTTAAAGTATAAGCATCCATTATATGATAGAGTATCTCCTTGTATTTTAGGTGATTATGTATCTACAACAGATGGTTCTGGTTTAGTTCATATCGCTCCAGGTCATGGTGAGGATGACTTTATGGTTGGTAAGCAATATGGCTTAGACATCCTTTGTCCAGTTGATTCTAAGGGTGTTATGATGAAGGAAGCTGGAAGATATGAGGGTATGTTCTATGCTGCATGTAATGAAGAGGTAATCAAGGATATGGATGAGGCAGGCTGCTTATTAAAGGTGATCAAGATTGTCCATAGCTATCCACATGACTGGAGAACTAAAAAGCCAGTTATCTTTAGAGCAACTCCACAATGGTTTGCATCAATTGATCCAATCAAGGATGAAATTCTAGCTGCTATCAATGGTGTTACTTGGAATCCTAAGTGGGGAGATGTACGTATTTCTAATATGATTAGGGATCGTCATGATTGGTGTATTTCTCGTCAAAGAGCTTGGGGTGTACCTATCCCTGTATTCTATGCTGAGGATGAAACAGAAATCATTGATCAAAATGTATTAGCTCATATCGCTGATTTATTTGAAAAGCATGGCTCTAACATTTGGTTTAAGCTAGAGGCTAAGGAATTACTACCAGAAGGCTTTACTCATCCAGGATCTCCTAATGGTATCTTCCGTAAGGAAACAGATATCATGGATGTTTGGTTTGATTCAGGCTCATCATATATGCTTCTTAATAGAAGAGGTATTTCTTATCCTGCTGACTTATATTTAGAAGGCTCTGACCAATATCGTGGTTGGTTTAACTCTTCTTTAATTACTGCTGTAGCGACAACTGGAAGAGCACCTTATAAGACAGTAGTATCTCATGGCTTTACACTTGATGGCCAAGGTCGTAAGATGAGTAAGTCATTAGGAAATACAATTGATCCTATCAAGCAATGTAATGAGTCTGGTGCTGATATTCTACGTTTATGGGTTGCATCTATTGAATATCGTGCTGATATGCCACTTTCTAAGGACATCCTAAAGCAGGTATCTGAAAGCTATAGAAAAATTAGAAATACATTAAAGTTCTTATTAACTAACGTTTCTGATTTTGATCCAGCTAATGCTTTACCTTATGAAAAGCTAGAGTCTGTAGATAAATATATGCTAATTAAGCTTCAAGATTTCATTAAGCAAATTAAATTTAATTATGATAACTTTGACTTTGGTGAGGTTTATAGAAATACATTAAGCTATGTTTCTAATACCTTATCTGCATTCTATTTAGATTTCACAAAGGACATTTTATACATTGAGGATCCTAAGTCAAATAAGAGACTATCTACTCAAACTGTATTCTATGAAATCCTAAATGCCTTAATGAAGCTTTTAACTCCAATTCTTCCTCATACAATGAGTGAAGCATATGATACTCTTCAATATAAGCAAGAGCCTGATATCTATTTAACTGATATGCCTGAGTATGTTGAATACAATGACAACGAGCTTGTTGCAAGCTTTGATGAGTTCTTAAATTATAGAGATATTGTATTAAAGGCATTAGAAGAAGCTAGAGCTGAAAAGATTATTGGTAAGAGCTTTAATGCTAAGCTAACCCTTACATTAGATGCTAAGGCTAAGACTATTTTTGAACCTATTAAGGAAAACGCACATCAACTATTAATCGTATCTCAAATTGAGTTTGTTGATGGTAGCGAATTTAATGTTAAGGTTGAACCAGCACAAGGTGAAACTTGTTCAAGATGCTGGATGATTGTTCCTTCAATTGATGACAATGAGCTATGTCCTCGTTGTAAAGGAATTGTAAAGCTATAAGAAACTTTGACATATTATTTTATTAATGATAAAATAAAGTAACGGTGGTGCTTTTTATGGATTTTCAATTTTACTTTTTAAAGGAAGATAATAGAGTGTATGACAATACAGAGTTAATTGCTTTATTACGCTCAAATCCTTGTATCTCAATGGAGAAAAGATTAGAGGATAAAATATTTACTTATCGTCATCCTGAATTAAACTTTGATGCAAGATTTATTATGTCTTCACGCTCTAAAATTCCACATTTAGAGAGATTAAGTCCTAAATACTTCGATATTAATTTTATGGTAGAATTTGATGTTTTACTTCCTACTTATTGTGTAGAGCTTATTCTTGATATTGTAGAGGATATTTGTAAAACTATGAAATTTTATGTTTATAATCAAGCATTTCAGGATGTTAATCCATTCAAGCGTCAAATGATGATTAAAGCATTTGATGCATGGAAGAAGGCTTATAAGGATAATCATGAGGATGAAATTGCCAAATATAAATATTTAAGCTCTCAAAATTATGGTTTAGTTTTAGGATATCTAGCTAAACGACCTGAGCTTGCTGTTCAATTAGATAAATCAAAATATTATGTTCCAGAGTATGATTTCTTATATACAGCAAGATCAAGAGCTTGTTATGTAACTATTTCATGGGATGGATATTCTCAATTAGTGTTACCACCAGCTGTAGATATTTTCTATTATAATGATGGTAAGGATCAAAGATTTATTCCATTTACAGAGCTTATTTCTAAAACTGATAAGCTATTTTCTCCACTTGATGAATTTGGCTATATTAGAATTCTAGATAATAAGAATGTAAAAAAGCTAAAGAGATTTATTAATAAAAATAAATTCTCTCCATTAAATGCTGAGCTTAAGGCTACAAGCATTGATAACATTTTAGATGTATAAAAACTATAAAAATATCAAATATTAAAGGAGGTAATTTGATATGGAAAAGTCAAAATATATTGACCATACCTTATTAAAGGCAGTTGCCACACCTGATGATATTATTAAGCTTTGTGATGAAGCTAATAAATATCATTTTGCTTCTGTGTGTGTTAATCCTGCAAATGTAGCTTTAGCTCATAAGCTACTTTCTGGTACTGATGTTTTAACTTGTACAGTTATTGGTTTCCCTTTAGGTGCAAATACAATTGAGGTTAAGGCATTTGAAACAACACAAGCTATCGCTGATGGTGCTGATGAGGTAGATATGGTTATTAACGTTGGTCAAGCTAAGGCTGGTAACTGGGATTACGTTTATGAAGACATCAAGGCAGTTGTTGAGGCTGCAAATGGTGTTTTAGTTAAGGTTATCATTGAAACTTGCTACCTAACTGATGAAGAAAAGGTTATGGCTTGCAAGATGGCTGCTAAGGCTGGTGCTGACTTTGTAAAGACATCAACTGGCTTCGGTACAGGTGGTGCAACACCAGATGATGTTAGATTAATGTATCAAACTGTTGCTGGTGCATGTAAGGTTAAAGCATCTGGAGGTATCAGATGCGCTGAGGACTTCGATAAGATGGTTGAAGCAGGTGCTGAGCGTATTGGCTGTAGTGCTGGTGTTAAGATTATGGAAGGCTCAACTGAAAACTTTGGAGGTAATTATTAATGGCTAATATTCCAACTCCGCATATTATGTGTGAAGATCCTAGCCTAATCGCTAAGACTGTATTAATGCCTGGTGATCCTTTAAGAGCAAAATATATTGCTGATACATATTTAACAGATGTAGTATGCTTTAATACTACAAGAAATATGTTTGGATTTACTGGTAAATATAATGGTAAAAGAATCACTGTAATGGGTTCTGGTATGGGTCAACCATCTATTGGTATTTACTCATATGAATTATTTAAATTCTATGATGTAGAAAATATCGTTAGAATTGGTTCAGCAGGTTCTTATTCACCTGATTTAGCTGTGTATGATACAGTATTAGTTACTGAGGCATATAGTGAGGCAACTTTTGCTAAGGTTGCATTCGGAATTGGTTCTAAATCACTTAAGAGCAACAATAGCTTAAATAATAAGCTAAGAAAGGCTGCAGTTAAGCTTGGTATCGAGCTTAAGGAGGCTAAAATTCATTCATCTGATGTATTCTATTGTCATGATGCTAACCGTTGGATAAATGTTAGAGAAAAGTTTGGCTGTAAGGCAGTAGAAATGGAAAGTTTTGCTTTATTTGCAAATGCAAAGGCATTAGGTAAGAGGGCATCTTGTCTTATAACAATCTCTGATTCATTCATTACTCATGAGGTAACATCTGCAGAAGAAAGACAAAACTCTTTCAATAACATGATGAAGATTGCATTAGAGCTTGCAAGTAATAAGTAAAAATATTTGGGGGATATATAGCAGTATATCCCTTTGTTTTTTAAGGGTGGTGAGATTATGGATTTTGTATTAAAGACAGACAAGTATCATCGTATATTGATTAAAAAAACATTAGTTAGAAAGTTAATTCCAAAGGATCAAACGATTAGACATTTGCTTGCATATTATCAAATGATAGCCTGTGAAAAATATGCAACTGAGCCTCTATATAATAAGTATTTAGGTATGGCCTATGATATGCGCTTTAATGTAAGTGTACAGGCTATTGGTAAATCATCCTTGTATACCTATAGTATTTCAGCAGTTGATCCTAAATATATTAATGATAAGGATTATACTATTGATACTATTAAGGATACATTCAATGAATGTATAAAGCCTGTTTTAAATATTGAAAAAAATGGCTTTGATAAGAAATTATTTAAAAGAGCAGTAGAAATCTATAAATCAAATCTATTAGATGATGAAGCTGATGATAATAAAAAATCATATCGTGGTGCTATAAAAACTATGTTTTCTGGTACAGTTAGAGATTATCTTCCGGATGGTTCCTTAGATGATTTATCTAAGATAACTATAGCTAAGCTTTATAAATATTATCAATCCTTATTAGAAGACGAAAGCTGTTCATATATTGTTGGTGATGTTTCATTTGATTCAAATCATAAACATACTCTTACACCAAAAAATGATAATTGTTTTAAAAAGCGTGCTATATTTGAGCCTATAGTTTATCAGGATGCATCGACACAGCAATGTCATTTACATATAATATATGATACAAAAATCTATCGTGATAATAGATTGATGTATGCTGTAACGTTACTAAATCTTGGTCTTGGTGGTACAGGTAATTCTATGCTGTTTCAGATAGTAAGAGAAAAATATGGCCTATGCTATTCAATTTCCTCATCATATCTAGGGGCAAGCGGCATAATTATTATTTCAGCTATTATAAGTAAAAATAATATAGATAAGGTTTTATCGGCAATAGTATCCGTGTTCTGGGTGGTACCCGCCGCCGTTATGCAAGAGTGGGCGACAAGATTGTCGTTGCAGTAAAGAGCGCTATCCCTGGCGGTGACGCTAAGAAGGGCACAGCCCTACCTGGACGGTCAGCACCCGAGCATCGTCATCTGCCGCGGCATCTACACCCACATCTACATGAAAGCCTTCGACGTCAACCCCACTACCCACAAGCTGACGCAGCGCTGGTTCTGGAAGGAGGAGACAAGCAGCAGCCCCTGGTTCGGTCAGGGATT
>JAZNYN010000034.1:0-18334 GCA_045594405.1 Anaeroplasma sp. | reverse complement strand
GCGCCAATTACTATAATAATACTAGCTGCTAAAATACATTGCTTAACTGTGTAGTGATTTGGCTTACCACGCATAAAGTAATCAATTGTTGGAGCCAACATATTAATAATTAAAATTGAGAATGCAACACCCTCTGGATATGCACCTAATGTACGAATTAAAGCTGTAATACAGCCACCAATTATACCAAATAGAATTCTACCAAATTTAGTAGTTGGACTTGTTACTGGATCTGTTACCATAAATACGGCACCAAATAATACACCACCAGCTAAAATTTGATATAACCAATCGCTTGCTGATGCTAAATTAAATCCACCCTTAACAAACACTGCAACAAACATAATTACTGCAAATGATAATAGATAAGATAATGATGAACGTAAATCTGCACTTCTTCTTGCAAATAGATAAATTGCACCAACTAGGATTAATAGTGCTGAAACCTCACCCATACAGCCCGGAACATTACCTAAGAATAAATCTAATAATGAATATCCACTGTTAACAAGTGGAGTACCACCAGCCACACCATCAACAGTTGCACCAGCTATTGCATCTGCACCTAAATAATTTGGAGATAGCTTATAAGCATTACCAATTTGAGTACCGAAGCATACACCTACAAAAATACGACCAACTGCTGCTGGATTAAAGATATTACTACCTAAACCACCGAATACCATCTTACCAATTAGCATTCCAAATAATGCACCAATAAATACTACATACCAATTACAGCCAGCAGGTAATATTAAAGCATAAATTAAGCCTGAAATTATACTTGCTGTAAAATTATTAATAGTGTATAATGCTGTAATTTGCTTAAAGCCCTCCTTAGAAAAGGCCTCTTTAAATTTCATACCCTTTGGCCACTTCATCACTAAATGAGCTATAACCTCAGTTAATATCATAGTGCCAAGAGAGATAAGTAATACATAAATTGCGCTCCAACCATTTTGAATCATCGCAAATAATGTAACAGGAAGTAAGGCAATGATTACATCTAGCATCATTCTTCTAACTGATACATTCTTACGAATATACGGAGCAGTTTGCGGAATTAACTTCATAATCCTTTACCTCCTATTGTGCCATTTTCTTTGCCTTACGACAATAATCTGTTAAATGAATCTTTGATGTACATGTATAAGAGCACATACCACATAAAATACAAGCCTTGATGTTAAGCTCCTTCTTTAGGGCATCTGCATCCTTATTCTTAACTGCTTGCATAATTTGAACAGGCTGTAAGCCAGCTGGACAAGAATATACACAAGAGCCGCAACGAACACATGGCTCTTCAACATGCTTTTTCTCATTTAATATAATACAAGATGTAGTTGTTTTAGTAATAACTGCATCATCTCTAACTAGGTTTGCACCCATCATTGGGCCACCTAAAATCATTACCTTATTATCATCGCTATTATAGCTATGAGAATATTCAATAACATCCTTTAATGATGTACCTACACGTAAACGGAAATTTTGTGGTGTAGTTATACCATCACCAGTTAAGGTAAAATTACGCTTAACAACTGTCATATTATAACGAATTGCCTTGTATAAGCCAACAATTGTAGATACATTAAATACCATAATACCTAGCTTTGATGGTAATACTCCTGTAGGAACCTTTACACCTAAGCCTGTCTTAATCATTTCGATTTCCCATCCCTGTGGATAATAGTTACCTACACGTTTAACCTCGATATTATATTCTGGATGTCTTGCTATAGCTGCAGTTAATGTATCATATAAATCATCATATTTCTTCTTAATACAAATAACAGCTCGCTTAGCACCAAATGCTTGTTGAGCAAATGTAATACCCCTTAGGATTCTAAATGGAAACTCTAATACTAATCTGTGGTCAGCTGAAAGGAATGGCTCACATTCAACTGCATTAATACAAATAGTATGAATAGGATCTGTCGTTTGGAACTTAATGTAGGTAGGGAAAGATGAGCCTCCCAAGCCAACTAATGATAAATCATGAGTGATTCTAATAAAATCCTCTCTAGTAAGCTGTGCGATTTCCTCAGGAGTTCTTTCCTTTACACTCTCATCGAAAGTATCCTTATAATCATTTTTAATTTGGACAAACTCTACAAGCTTGCCGCTTCTATGGAATTTCTTAACAATTCCTACCACCTCACCTGAAACTGTTGCATGCATAGGTTGTGTGAAGAATGGTCCCTTTCTCATACCGATAACCTGGCTAACCTTTACCTTGTCACCTGGCTTTACGTATACCTCTGCTGAAGGACAACGAGCGTTAGTTACAGCAATATATACGTACTCTGGATCAACATATCTAATTGTTGGTAAGCTGTTTGTTGCATGTACAATATTAGATATTGGTTGTATTTTTCCAATCTCCTTCGTTTTAGCAATCATTTTATACACCCCTTTGATAAAACGTTTTCACTCATAATATTATAACATATATTTTATGGTTTTAAAACATAGTTTTAAGGCAAAGTACTAACATTTTTTTAATTTTAGAGGCAAAAATAAAAGCCTGTGAATTAACACAGGCTAATTATTATTGAATTGCTAATTATTCAACCCAAGCGATGATAGCCATAGGTGCAGCATCTCCACGACGGAAACCTGTCTTGATGATTCTTGTATAACCACCATTGCGGCTAGCAAACTTAGGAGCGATTTCATTGAATAACTTTTGGATAGCATAATTATTTTCTGCGTCCTTTTCAAAACGTACAAATGATGCAGCTTGACGACGAGAAGCTAATGTATTCTTCTTACCTAAAGTTACCATTCTATCAGCAAATTTTCTTAATTCTTTAGCTTTTGCTAATGTAGTTTCGATTTGACCATTGATAATTAAATCCGTAACTAAGTCACGAAGTAATGCTTTTCTTTGGTCAGCACTACGGCGTAATCTACTATATGCCATGATATCTTTTCTCCTTTAGATTAATTTTTTCTAAAGCCTAATCCTAAGGCTTCTAACTTTTCTTTGATTTCCTTTAATGACTTTCTACCTAGGTTACGTACCTTAATCATGTCCTCTTCAGACTTAGCTGCTAATTCAGCAACAGTATTTAAGCCTGCACGCTTTAAGCAGTTATAAGAACGAACTGATAGATCAAGTTCATCAATTGTCATTTCAAGCTTGCGGTTTTGGTTTTCTCCCTCTGCCTCAATCATGAAATCAGTATTTGAAGCTTTTTCACTTAATTCTACTACTACTTCTAAATGTTCAATCATCATCTTAGATGCGATTGCTAAAGCTTCCTTAGCAGAAATTGAACCATTTGTAGTTACTTCAATTTCTAGCTTATCGAATGAAGCCACGTTAACATTTTCAACACGTGTCTTTTCAACATTGAAGCTAACATTAACGATAGGTGTATAAATAGAGTCGATAGCAATAACGCCAACAGACTTATTATATTCCTTATTTTGAACAGAGCTTACATAACCAACACCACGTCTAACAGTTAAGAACATGTGTAGGTTACCACCTGCTGCTACAGTAGCGATATGTTGTTCAGGATTAATAACTTCGATTTCTGTATCATGAATGATATCAGCTGCAGTTACTTCACCTTCACCCTTATGAATTTCTACTGTAGTTTCAAAATTAGGATCTTCGCTGTCTGTAGATAATACTACACGCTTAAGATTTAAGATGATAGTGATAACATCTTCTACAACTCCATCAACATTTTGAAATTCATGCTCAGCACCGTCAATCTTAACATTAACGATTGCACAGCCAGGTAATGAAGAAAGTAATGTTCTTCTTAATGCATTACCTAATGTAATACCAAATCCTCTTTCAAGAGGAGAAATAACAAATTTTCCAGAGCAGCCTTGGTTAGATAACTCTTCAACGCTTGTTCTTGGTTTTTCGAATTTTAAATCTTTCAAAATGGGCCTCCTATATATAAATTATTTTTTGTTTGTAAACTTCTAAAAAACTACTATATATCCAAATACTATCCACGAGGACGCTTTGGTGGACGACAACCATTGTGTGGTACAGGTGTAACGTCTGTAATAGCTGTGATTTCTAAACCAGCAACTGTTAATGAACGGATAGCAGCTTCGCGTCCTTGACCAGGACCCTTAACTGAAACTTCTACCTTGCTTACACCTTGATCAACTGCAGACTTAGCAGCAGCTTCTGAAGCCATTTGTGCAGCAAAAGGAGTTGACTTACGACTACCCTTAAAGCCTAATGCACCTGCACTGCTCCAAGAAATAACATTTCCTTGAGGATCAGTGATTGTAACTATTGTATTATTGAAAGTCGAATGAATGTGAGCTACACCAACTGGGCAGTTTCTTTTCACACGACGCTTTTGAACTTTACGTGCCATGTCTATTTCCTCCTATTTTACTTTTTCTTATTAGCGATTGTATGTCTTGGACCCTTACGAGTACGTGCGTTGTTACGAGTATTTTGACCTCTTACTGGTAAACCCTTACGGTGACGCATACCTCTATAACAACCAATTTCCATTAAACGCTTGATATTTAAAGCAACTTCTCTACGTAAGTCACCTTCAACTTTTAAATTAGCAACTTGAGAACGAATTTGACCTAATTGTTCTTCAGTTAGATTCTTTGTACGAATGTCTTCTGATACATTCGCAGCCTTTAAAATTTGTTTAGCAGTTGTTAATCCAATACCATAAATATATTGTAATGAAATAACAATTCTCTTCTCATTAGGAATATCTACACCTGCAATACGTGCCATATAATTCGTACCTCGTTCTTATCCTTGTCTTTGTTTATGTTTTGGGTTTTCGCAAATTACCATGATACGGCCCTTGCGCTTAATAACCTTGCATTTATCGCATATTGGTTTTACTGATGGTCTTACTTTCATATTAAATACCTCCAATGTTATTTATGTCTGTAAGTAATTCTGCCACGTGTTAAATCATATGTTGAGATTTCAATTGAAACTCTATCTCCTGGTAAGATGCGTATGTTATTCATGCGGATTTTACCAGAAACGTGGGCTTTAACTTGATGATCATTATCAAGCTTAACTATAAATTGAGTGTTAGGTAGAACCTCTAAAACTCTACCTTCCATTTCTATAACATCATCTTTTTTTGCCATTATTTAGCCTCCTAAGTTAATTAAAGCTTTGTTAAGATTTCATATCCATCTGGACGCACAACTATTGTATGCTCGAAATGAGCACTCTTTGATTTATCCTTTGAAATTGTAGTCCATCCGTCATTTAATACCTTAACTCGATGTGTACCACTATTAACCATCGGTTCGATAGCTAATACCATACCACTTCTTAAAATCGGTCCAGTGCCTTTGACACCGAAATTGAAAATTGCAGGATCCTCATGTAATTCACGACCAACACCATGTCCTGTGAAATCTCTGACTATACCTAAACCATATTGGTCAATATAATCACCTATTGCTGCTGAAACGTCACCTAGGTGGGCACCGTCCTTAACAGCCTCTAATCCCTTAAATAAGGAATCATGAGTCACATTCATTAATAGCTGATCCTTTTCGCTTATATTTCCTACAGCATATGTCCACGCAGAATCTCCGTGGTAGCCCTTATAGCAGGCTCCAATATCGATAGCAATGATATCGCCTTCTTTTAGAATTTGCTTCTTAGAAGGCATACCATGAACTACGACTTCGTTAACTGAGGCGCATACAGCCGAAGGGAATCCATGATATCCTTTAAAGGAAGGTGTAGCTCCGTTTTCTTTAATAACTTGCTCACAAATTTGATCAAGCTCCCATGTAGATACACCTGGCTTAACATGTTTTCTCATTTCGTCGTGACATAAAGCCACGATTCTTCCAGCTTCTCTAAGCAGTGCAATTTCTCGCTCACTCTTGATTTTAATCATGTATTACGCACCTAATACTACTTTAATGTCCTCAAAAACCTTATCTAATGGTTGATCACCATTTACAGTTTTTAAAATATTCTTCTTAGAATAGAATTCTAATAATGGAGCAGTAGAATTATCATATACTGATAATCTATTTACAGCAGTTGCTTCAGTATCATCAGCTCTTTGAATTAATGCTGTTCCACAGTTATCGCAGATACCTTCAACCTTTGGAGCGTTGAATTCAACATGGAATGTAGCTCCACAAGTCTTACATACACGTCTTCCGACCATACGTCTAACTAGGATTTCAGCAGGAACATTTACGTCTAACACTGCATCTAATGTAATACTGTTCTCACTTAAGAATTTATCTAATGCTTCTGCTTGAGCGATTGTTCTTGGGAAACCATCTAATAGGAATCCATTCTTACAATCATCTTCTAATAAACGTTCTTGCACAATACCGATTGTAACCTCATCTGGTACTAATGCACCTTGGTCCATATAGCCCTTAGCTAATAAACCAAGCTTTGTTTGATTTTTAATAGCAGCACGGAACATGTCGCCTGTTGAAATGTGAGGGATATTAAAATATTCCTTAATATTAACAGCTTGTGTTCCTTTACCTGCTCCAGGTCTACCCATAATTAATAATTTCATTATGAAGTCCTCCTATGCTATTAATCTAAGAAACCCTTATAGTCCTTAGTTTCAGCTGTTGTTTCAATTTGACGGAATGTCTCAATTGCAACACCAACGATGATGATTAATGATGTACCACCAACTGTAATACGAGAAGCCTCAGCTGCTGTAAAGCCAAATGCCTTTGATACGATGATTGGTACTAATGCTAAGATTGTTAAATAAGTAGCACCAATTAATGTTACTCTAAATAAAATCTTAGATAATTGAACCTTTGTATCCTCACCTGGACGGTAACCAGGGATGAATGCGTTTTGCTTTTCTAGGTTATCGCTAATCTTATCAGGATCTACTTGCATAAATGCATAGAAGAAGCTGAAGAATACGATACAAATGATATAGAATGCAATACCAATTGGATTGTTAGTTGAGAAACATTGATCAATCCAGTATGCGAATTGTGATGTTGAAGTTGATAAATCTAAAACACCAACGATAGTCATTGGAATTGACATAATTGTTGAAGCAAAGATTACTGGAATAACACCAGCAGAATTTAGCTTAACAGGAATATCTGAACCCTTTTGACCTGCTTGACGGTTTGCATATTGAACTGGAATTTTTCTAGTTGCACCTTCAACAAAGACAACACCTACGATCATAGCGATGTATAAAATTAATACTAAGATAAATAAGAAACAGTTAATTCCTGAGAAGTTTGCTCCTAAATACTTAGATGATAATGTTGTAACCATTGTTGGAAGTGAAGAAATAATACCTGCGCAGATGATCATTGATGAACCATTACCAATACCATAGCGTGTAATTAAATCAGCTAACCACATAGTGAATGCAGAACCTGCTGTAACTACGATTGCCATATATAAGTAAATTAACCAATAAGCATCCTTATATTGGATAAGTGAATCACCTAAAATATTTTCTGGCTTAGAACCTAAGCTGAAAATAATAACTAGGGCTTGAATCATTGCTACTGCAATAGTAACATAGCGAGTAACGCGGTTAACCTTTTGCTTACCTACTTCACCTTGCTCGTTCCACTCATGAATCTTTGGAATAACCATTTGAAGCATTTGTACAACGATTGATGATGTAATGTAAGGTGAAATACCTAATGCTAGGATAGAGAAGTTAGATAAACCTCCACCTGAGAAGGCATTTAAAACTGTTAAGAAGTCGTTACCTGAAATTATTTGCTTAACACTAACAGTAGAAATTAATGGGATTGGAATATAAGTTCCAGCCTTAAATACTAATAAGAAAGCAAATGTAATTAAAATCTTTAAGATAATCTCACGATTACTTAAGATTAGCTTAGCCTTATTAAACAATTTAGATCACCTCAACTGTTCCGCCTAAAGCTTCGATTGCAGCCTTAGCAGAAGCAGATACTTTGCTAACCTTTACTGTTAATTTCTTTGTTAATTCACCTTGTCCTAATACTTTAACGCCATCTTTTAAATTCTTGCAAAGACCAATGCTTTGTAATGCTTCTGCATCTACAACTGCACCATCTTCAAATGCATTTAAGTCGTAAAGATTTACGACAGCATACTCAACGCGAGTATAATTGTGGAATCCTCTCTTAGGTAAACGTTGGAATAATGGTAATTGACCACCTTCGAAACCAGGACGAACACCGCCGCCTGAACGAGCATTTTGACCCTTAGAACCCTTACCTGCAGTCTTACCTAAACCGCTACCGATACCACGACCAAGACGCTTCTTAGAATGTCTTGCACCTTGAACTGGTTTTAATTCATTTAACATATCTTGGTACCTCCTTAATTATTCTTGGACAACCTTTACTAAATGTGCTATAGTAACGATCATACCCTTAATTGCTTGATTTTCCTCTTTTGTAACTGTTTGGCCAATCTTCTTTAAACCTAATGCCTTTGCAGTAGCAACTTGGTTAGGCTTACGACCAATTAAGCTTTTAACTAATGTAATCTTATACATAATTTATTACCCTAGAATTTGGTCTACTGAAACACCGCGACGAGCAGCTACTTGTTCAGCAGTCTCTAAACTCTTTAACCCTTCTACTGTAGCTCTTACTACGTTGATTGGTGTAGCAGAACCAAGTGATTTAGATAAAATATCAGAAATACCAGCTAATTCTACAACAGCACGCACTGGACCACCAGCGATAACTCCTGTACCTTCACTAGCAGGTCTTAAAATTACACGACCAGCACCATAAACACCTGTTACTTCATGAGGAATAGTTGTCTTTACTGTAGACACAGTAATCATATTCTTTTTAGCTGCTTCAACAGCCTTCTTGATTGCATCAGGTACTTCTTGAGCCTTACCTGTACCGAAGCCAACGTGGCCCTTCTTGTCACCGATTACTACTAATGCAGCGAAACGGAAACGTCTACCACCCTTAACAACCTTAGTAACACGGTTAATAGTAACTACGCGTTCTTCAAATTCTGGTTGTTCAACTTCTTTGCGTTGATCACGTTCTTGACGCATAATATCTTTTCCTCCTATTAGAATTTTAATCCAGCTTCTCTTGCTGCATCAGCTAAAGCCTTAATACGACCATGATATAAATAACCACCGCGGTCAAATACTACAGCTTCAATCTTTAAATCTAATGCTCTCTTAGCAACTAAAGTACCAACTGCAGTTGCTGCCTCAACATTAGAACCATTTTTAACATTAATTTCCTTGTCTAGTGAAGAAGCACTACATAATGTCTTACCAGTTGTATCATCAATAATTTGAGCATAAATTTGCTTATTTGAACGGAATACATTTAATCTAGGCTTAGCTGCAGTTCCGACTAAAGTTTGACGAATACGTAAGTGTCTCTTTTGACGAGAAACGTTCTTTGAAATCTTACTAATCATATTAGCACTCCTTTCCTACTACTTCTTAGCAGTTTTTCCTTCCTTACGACGGATAGTTTCAGTAGAATACTTAATACCCTTACCCTTATAAGGCTCTGGCTTACGTAATTCACGAATCTCTGCCGCAAATTGACCAACTGCTTGCTTATCAATACCAGAAATGATAATTGTTGTGTTCTTTGGTAACTCAACAGTAATACCTTCTGGAATAGGCATATCACATGTGTGTGAATAACCTGCACTAACAACTAATGTCTTACCGTTTAAAGCTGCACGGTAACCAACACCGTTGATATCTAATTGTTTCTTGAATCCTTCAGATACACCTACAACCATATTATTTAATACAGCACGTGTAGTACCATGGAATGTTTTAGATTCCTTAGTATCATTAGGACGCTTAACTACGATTTGTGTTGCCTCAACACAAATTTCCATATCGTTATGGAACTTAAAGCTTAATTCACCCTTAGGGCCTTTAACTGTTACGAAATTACCTTCAGCAACGTTAACTGAAACACCTGCAGGTAAAGCAATAACTTTATTACCAATACGAGACATTTAAAACACCTCCTGTTTTTTCTTAAATATTACCAAACGTAAGCTAATACTTCTCCACCGATATTTAACTTACGTGCCTTCTTATCTGTCATAATTCCTTGAGAAGTAGAAATAATTGCAACACCTAAACCATTTAATACCTTTGGTAACTCTTCTGCACTTGTATAAACATGTAGAGATGGCTTAGAAATTCTCTTTAAACCTCTGATTACTCTTTGGTTGTCTTCAGTATACTTTAATGTAACTGTTGTAACGCTCTTAACGTCTGCTGAAACTGTATAGTTTGCAATGAAACCTTCATTCTTTAATACTTCAAGAATTGAAGTCTTAATCTTTGAAGAAGGGAATGCTACTGTTTCATGACGCATTTGATTTGCATTCTTAATGCGCGTTAACATATCCGCAATTGGATCTGTCATCATAACTCGATTCCTCCTTAAAATTTATTGGGATTACCAGCTTGCTTTTCTAACGCCTGGAATTTGTCCTTTATATGCTAATTCGCGGAAACAAATACGGCATAACTTGAATTTACCGATTACAGCATGTGGACGTCCACAACGCTCACAACGAGTATATTCGCGAGCTGAAAATTTTGCTTTTCTATGATTCTTAACGATCATTGATGTTTTTGCCATAGTTCAATTCCTTCCTTATTTCTTGAAAGGCATACCCATTAATGCTAATAAAGTACGTCCTTCTTCATCTGTCTTAGCTGTAGTAACGATAACGATATCCATACCACGAACCTTCTTTACCTTATCGAAATTGATTTCAGGGAAAATTAATTGTTCCTTAACACCTAATGTGTAGTTACCACGACCATCAAATGCGTTACCATTAACACCTTGGAAGTCACGTACACGAGGTAATGAAACTGAAACTAACTTATCTAAGAATTGATACATTCTTTCGCCTCTTAGAGTTACCTTACATCCGATAGGCATACCTTCACGTAGCTTGAAGTTTGCGATTGACTTCTTTGCCTTTGTGATTACTGGCTTTTGACCAGCTATAATTGTTAAATCTTCAACAGCATCGTCTAATACCTTAGCATTAGCTACTGCATCACCACAACCCATATTGATTACGATCTTTTCGATCTTTGGAATTTGCATTGAAGACTTATATCCGAATTTTTGTTGTAATTCTGCTCTAACAGAATTTTGATATTTTTCTTGTAAACGATTCACGAAAGTTTACCTCCTTCCAATAGCCTATTTAAATTCGTAACCAGATTTCTTTGCAACTCTGATCTTGTTGCCGTTCTCATCGATCTTAATACCAACGCGTGTAGGCTTGTTAGTCTTAGGATCAAGTAACATAACGTTAGACGCATCGATTGGAGCTTCAACCTCAACAATACCACCATTTTGGTTTGCTTGAGTTGGCTTTTGATGCTTCTTAACCATATTAACGCCTTCAACGATAACCTTATTCTTATCCTTGAAAACCTTAACTACCTTACCTGTTGTAGGCACGATATTTCCTTTTTTGTCTTTTGTAAATCTATCTTTACCAGCAATGACAACTACTGTATCTCCAGTTTTAATTTGCATAATTCGCGCACCTCCTTATAGTACTTCGGGAGCTAGTGATACGATCTTCATATAATCCTTATCACGTAATTCTCTAGCTACAGGTCCGAAAATACGAGTTCCACGTGGAGTCTTATCTTCCTTGATAATTACTGCTGCGTTTTCATCAAACTTGATATATGAGCCGTCAGCTCTTCTTAAACCAAACTTAGTACGAACGATAACTGCCTTTACAACATCACCCTTCTTAACTTGACCGTTTGGAGTAGCTTCCTTAACAGTACATACACAAATATCACCAACGTTAGCATATCTATGTAAAGCTCCACCTAATACTTTAATAATTAATAATTCACGAGCACCGCTGTTATCAGCAACTGCTAATCTTGTTTCTTGTTGAACCATGATAGTACCTCCTTTCAGGAACTAATTCTTATAGTGATTCTTTCACGTTAAGAACACTTACTAATGTATACTTCTTAGTCTTAGATAGTGGTCTTGTTTCCATGAATTTAACAACATCGCCAACCTTAGCTGTATTGTTTTCATCATGAACGTGAAACTTACTAGATTTTTTTACACGCTTCTTGTATAGCTTGTGTACACCAAAAGTGTCAACAGATACAACGATAGTCTTATCCATCTTATCAGAAACTACTGTTCCTTGGAAAAATTTACGAGTATTACGTTCCATGTTGTTCTCTCCTATTCTGAAGCCTTGCTAGCATTAGCCTTTTCAGTAAGAATAGTCTTCATTCTAGCAATTGTTCTCTTAATTTCATTCATACGAGCAGGCTTTTCTAAATTACCTAGAGCAGCTTGAAACTTTAAGTTAAATAATTCTTCCTTTAAATCAGCGATTTTTGTGTTGATTTGTTCAACACTCATCTTACGAATATCATTAGCTTTCATCATTGCTCGTCACCTACTTTACTATAACTTTTGTTGAGCATGGTAACTTATGAGATGCTAGACGTAATGCTTCTCTAGCGATTTCATCAGATACACCAGCTACTTCAAATAAAATTACACCTTGCTTAACTACTGCTACCCAAGAATCAGGAGCACCCTTACCAGAACCCATACGTACTTCTAATGGCTTCTTAGTCTTAGCTAAGTGAGGGAATACTTTAATCCAAACTTGTCCTTGACGGTTCATCTTACGAGTGATTGCAATACGGGCAGCTTCGATTTGGTTATTAGTTAACCAGCAACCTTCTGTTGCTACTAAACCATATTCACCGAATGCGATTTCTGTACCACCCTTAGCATGACCACCAAAATAAACGCGGTGTGGACGACGATATTTTACTCTTTTAGGCATTAACATAATTATTTACCTCCCTTAGAGCTGTTTTCTTTATTGTCTCTTCTAGGTTGGCGTGGTCTTTGAGGCTTTCTTTCTTCGAAAGACTTAGTTTGTAAACCAAATACTTCACCCTTATAGATCCATACCTTGATACCTAACTTACCATATGTTGTATTAGCTTCTGCTACAGCGTAATCAACATCTGCACGTAAAGTTTGTAGAGGAACTTGACCCTCATTGTAACCTTCACTACGTGCCATTTCAGCGCCGCCTAAACGACCAGAAATTAATGTCTTAGCACCCTTAGCACCAGCTCTTAAAGCTCTTTGAATTGCAACCTTTTGAACACGTCTGAATGAAGCACGAGCTTCTAATTGTTCAGCGATTGACTTTGCTACTAATGTTGCATCTAACTCAGGTCTCTTGATTTCAACAACATTAAGAATAATTTCCTTCTTAGTCATGTATGTTAATTCTTTAACAACAGCATTCTTTGTTTCTGCTTCATGACCGATTACTACACCAGGCTTACCAGTGTGTAATGTAATTTTTACACGATCTTTACTTGCGTTTTTAATACGTTCGATAACAACACGTGAAATTGCAGCCTTAGCATATACCTTATTTAAATAATCACGAATCTTTAAATCTTCTAATAATAAGTTTGCAACTTGAGTCTTTTCTGCATACCATGCAGCATCCCACTCACGGTTAATACCAACACGTAATCCGACTGGACTAACTTTTTGACCCATGTGTATGTCCTCCTTACTTGCTTTCTCTTTCAGCAACGATTACTGTAATATTACAAGTTCTCTTTGTGATTACATCACCACGACCCTTAGCACGTGGTAACATTCTCTTCATTCTAATACCATCTGTAACATATGCTGTCTTAACATATAGATTATTAATATCCATATTATAATTGTGCTCTGCATTTGCACATGCAGAATTTAATACTTTTGAAACAACTTCACAAGCTTTCTTGTTAGTTAACTTTAAGATAGCCTTAGCTTCAGCTACATCCTTATTACGAATTAAATCTACAACAAGACGAGCCTTACGTGGAGTTATTCTAATAGTATTGGCAATTGCTTTTGCTTCCATTATTTTATTCTCCTTTTACTATCTCTTAGATTTCTTATCGTCTGCATCATGGCCATGATAAGTTCTAGTTGGAGCGAATTCGCCTAACTTGTGACCTACCATGTCTTCTGTAACGTATACAGGAAGATGCTCACGACCGTTATATACTGCAATTGTTAAACCAACGAATGCAGGGTAGATTGTTGATCTACGTGACCAAGTTTGGATAACCTTCTTGTCACCACTAGCATTTGCTGCTTCAACCTTCTTCATTAAGTGGTCATCACAAAATGGACCTTTACTAATTGAACGAGCCATAATTTTCCTCCTTATTATTTGCTATTTCTTCTACGAACGATTAGTTTGTTAGAAGCTTTCTTGTGCTTTCTAGTCTTTAAACCTAATGCAGGCTTACCCCAAGGTGTAACTGGTGTAGGACGACCGATTGGACACTTACCTTCACCACCGCCGTGTGGATGGTCATTAGGATTCATAACTGAACCACGAACCTCTGGACGTTGACCCATATGACGAGCACGACCAGCCTTACCGATATTTACTAATTCATGAGATTCATTACCAACCTCACCGATTGTAGCTCTACAAGTTGCTAAGATCTTACGAACTTCGCCACTTCCTAAACGAACTAATACATAACCTTCTTCACGACCTAAGATTTGAGCAGAAACACCTGCTGAACGAGCAAGTTGTCCACCCTTACCAGGATGAAGTTCAATGTTATGAATTAAGCTACCTAGAGGGATATTAATAATTGGTAATGCGTTACCAACCTTAATTTCTGCTTGTGGGCCAGACATTAAAACTGTACCAACCTTTAAGCCCTTAGGAGCTAAGATATATCTCTTTTCACCATCAGCGTAAACTAATAATGCAATGTTTGCGCTTCTGTTTGGATCGTATTCGATTGTCTTAACAGTTGCAGGGATGTTATCCTTGTTTCTCTTAAAGTCAATAATACGATACTTTTGCTTTGCACCGCCGCCTTGATGACGTACAGTGATCTTACCTGAATTATTACGACCTGCCTTCTTTGCCTTTGGAGCAAGTAATGACTTTTCAGGAGTGTCAGTAGTAATTTCATCAAATACTAAAACTGACATGTTACGACGACCATTTGTCGTTGGCTTATATTTTCTAACTGCCATAGTTAATATTTCCTCCTAAAAATTAGATTTCGAATGCAGCAATCTTGTTATCCTTTTCTAACTTAACGATTGCCTTCTTATAAGCTGGTGCATAACCTACATGTTGACCAACTCTCTTACGCTTAGGTAAGCAGTTCATAGTGTTAACACTTAAAACCTTTACCTTGAAGATTTCTTCAACAGCGTTCTTAATTTCAATCTTGTTTGCGTTCTTTGCAACCTTGAATGTATACTTGTTAAAATCGTCCTTTAACTTCATTGACTTTTCAGTAATGATTGGACCTTGAATAATATCGAATGCCTTTGTCATTATGCTAAAGCCTCCTCATAATACTTGATAGCTGCCTTAGTAAGTACTAAATTCTTATAGCATAAAATTTCATATACGCTAGCATTAGTAACTGGTGCTAAGAATACGTTTGGTAAGTTACTTGCAGATAATACTGCTTCCTTAGTTAACTCTTCTTCAGAGCAAATAACGATTGTCTTACCTTCAGCCTTAATATTTTCTAAGAATTTAACGAAATCCTTAGTCTTAATTTCTTCGAACTTGATTGCTTCAACAGCGATCATTTCTTCTTCTTTAAACTTGTATGATAATACTGATTTTAAACCTAATTGCTTAACCTTCTTGTTTAACTTGAAAGAATAGCTTCTTGGAGTTGGACCGAATACGATACCACCGCCACGCCATTGAGGTGCACGGATAGAACCTTGACGAGCACGACCAGTACCCTTTTGTCTGAATGGCTTTCTACCACCACCAGAAACCTCTGAACGGTTCTTTACGTCATGTGTACCTTGACGCATTGCTGCTCTTTGACAGTTAACAACGTCATAAATAACTTGAGTATTAGGTTCAATGCCGAAGATTTCATCCTTTAAAGTCATAGCCTTAACAACAACTTCTCCAGCTTGATTTAATAATGCGATTTTTGCCATGATTAAATCTCCTTTCCTAACCTGATTTTAATTAATTAGCCTTTACAGCTGTCTTGATAACAACTAAGCCCTTCTTTGGACCTGGTACGTTACCTCTGATTAAGATTAATTCTCTTTCAGCATCTACAGCAGCAACAACTAAATTTTGTAATGTCACTTTTTCATGACCCATATGTCCAGGCATCTTCTTACCCTTAAGCTTACCCTTGATTGGACCAAATGAACCTACAATACGGTGACAAGCAGAAGTACCGTGGCTCATTCTTAGACGTGCATGGTTGTATCTCTTAATAGTACCTGCAAAACCTTTACCCTTTGAAGTACCAGTAACGTCAACTAGCTCGCCTGCATTAAAAATATCACACTTGATTTCTTGGCCTACATTGTAAGATAATAACTCATTTCCTTGAGCTTCTGAGAAACGGAATTCTCTGATGAAGCGCTTAGGAGCAGTGTTTGCCTTTGCAACGTGACCTTGTTCAGCCTTGTTAGAAAGATTTTGTCTCTTATCTTCATAACCAACTTGAACAGCTACATAACCATCATTTTCAACTGTCTTGTGTTGTAATACAACGTTAGCAGTACAGTCAATGATAGTAACTGGAATTAAATTACCAGCTGCATCGAAAATTTGAGTCATGCCCAATTTTCTACCTAAGATTCCCTTAGCCATTTGAAATTTTCCTCTTTTCTTCTAATTTTTTTCTTACTTCTTTAATACGATATCTACACCTGATGGTAATTCAATACGCATTAAAGCATCAATTGTTTGTGGAGTTGGATCCACAATTTCGATTAATCTCTTATGTGTTCTTCTTTCGAATTGCTCACGAGAGTCCTTATTAACGTGAGGAGAACGTAAGATAGTGAAGATTTCCTTTTCAGTAGGTAGTGGAATAGGACCATTAACTGCTGAACCAGTCTTCTTAACGCTATCAACAATCTTCTTTGCTGATAAGTCTAATAATCTGTGATCATAAGATTTTAAGCGGATTTTGATTTTTTCTTTTGCCATATTTAATAAACTCCTTTCGCCTATAATCGTTGTATAGACTTGCTCCATGGGAAAACCCGGCACGCTGTATGACAACGCTTTTCGGTGTGTCGGCAACCTCCCACTTCACAGCCAATATAATGCTCGATATAGAGCCTTTTACATTATATCTCAAATAATTCAAGCATGCAAGTCTTTTTTATAATTTTTCAAAATATTTTAATTTTTCCCTTTATAGTATATATACTATAAGAAAAAACAATGTAGAATCATACCCTCGCGTTTTAGAAGGCACTTCCTCTACATTGTATATAATATATAAAATATGTATTTTTTATAATTTTTTCTTAAATTGAAATTTCTCGATAAGAACCCCATGAATAATATGCCGCAAAGCCAAATAGGGCAAACATACACACACTTATTAAATATGCGGTTTTAGCAATAATCGGGAAAACTATAAACGCTATTGCCAACAGTCCAAATATTACCATAGTAATTAGTAATTTAATTTTATCGGATGCTTCAATGAAAGCTTCATCCGGATCAATGGTGATAATTAAAATTGATGCTACTAATATTAGAGTACTTATAATAAGCAATATAATTCCAATTACTGCTATAGAGCCAGCCATCAACATTGAAAGTCCAAAAATTAAAAATATTACTACACCACCGTAATTAGGCTCATTACTAGCATTACCATTATTAGCGTTTCCAGAACCATCAACGGCAGCCCCAAACAATCCTGTAGTAACACCTGAAATGATTGTAGCAATTAAGCTGATAACAAAAACAATTCCAAATACAACCGCAAAAACATATGCCAAACCTCTTAGCTTCCTTAATTTCATATTCCCATCCCCTCAACAGAAAACATTTACATTTTCATATTATCATACGATTAGAAATTTGTTACTAGAATTTTATCTCTTACAAAGAGAAAAAAACACCTACATTGTATAATATATTTCTATTTAATATATTTTTGATTTTTACTATTAGGTTTATCTGGTAATATCATTCTAACAAGACCATTTTCAATTGCAGGGTTTAAATATGTTCCCCTTAAGGTTTCTTTTGATTTTATATTTAATCTCAGCATTAGCTCATTTGCGCTATATGAAACATCCTACTCCATAACCTTCAATAGCAGGTTAACCTGATCAGATATATTTTTACTTTCTGCTTCGACGCTTAAAATCTTACTTAAAAATAAAGGCCCTCAAACGAGGGCTTATATGTTTAGCTTAAATTGTTACTACTGGTGCTTGCACCTGTGGGTCAGCTGCTAAGTAAGCATCTGAAAATACAACAGGGGTCGAAACAATAGGGTCC